>JALYZL010000533.1 GCA_030948875.1 Actinomycetota bacterium | reverse complement strand
GCCGGGGGAGCGCCGTGGATCCTCCGCATCGGAATGCCGATCGCGCTCGCCGGGCTCGTGGCCCTGATCACCCTGCTCCCGAGCTTCCGCTCGGGATTTGCGAGCGTCCCGGGTCAGAACGGGGATGCGATCCTCGTCGTCGGCACCGCGGACCTGCTCGAGCAGGCGCCGCCGACGGCGACACGGACCGACACCCCGATTCCCAGCATCCCGCTCGAGTGGCGCTCGAAGTACCCGATCTACTACGCGCTGGCGGCGATCTCGATGCTCGCGGGCCAGGATCCGATCGAGGCCTTCCCGACCGTGGTGGCGATGATGCTGGCGCTGGCCGCGCTCGGGTTCTTCCTCTTTGCGCGGCTGGTGTTGCGGGCACCGTTGTGGCTCGGACTGCTCGTGCTCTTCTTGCTCCCGCTCGACCGGATTGCCATGTACGTGGCGATCCACCCGTACTACAACGAGCTGTGGGGGCAGTTCACGCTCCCGTTCGTGCTCCTCTTCGGTTGGCGGTACCTGAACGCGCCCGACCGTCGCGGCGCGATCCTCTTCGTACTCTTCGCGGCGCTGTGCCTGCTCGCCTATCCGCTCGTCATCCCCTTCCCGGCGGTGTTTCTGCTCGCGAGTGGCGTGGTGGTGTGGCGCCGCCGGCGCGCCGAGGGCCAGCCGGTGCGCTGGATCTCCGGGCTCGACCTACCCCGGCCCGGGCCCCGCTCCTGGTTGTGGATCCCCATCGTCGTCGTCGCCGTCCCCGTGGTGGTCGTGCTCGGACGGGGCTTCGTCGAGAAGACGGTGTCGGCCCTCCAGGTGGTCCTGCCCGGATCGAGCCTGGTGGGATGGTCGGGCTCGGCGCTGCCTTTCCTGCCCTTCCCGGAATTCGTGGGAATGCCCGGATCGGCGGTCGGGGACCTCATCGGCCTGGCCGTCGTGTGCCTGCTCGCCGCCGTGGGCCTCTCGCGGCTTCGCTCCGAGGCTCGCTGGCCGCTCGGCGCGATGGTGATCTCCACTGCGTTGATCGGCGTTTACTTCCGCGAGCGCTTCGACGGCCAGCTCTTCTACTTCAAGGACCTCGCGTTTGCTGGCCCCTACACGATCATGCTCGCGCTCGTTGCCCTCGCCTGGCTCGTGAGCTCGAGAGCCTGGCGCACGGCGGCGCTGGGGGTGGTGGGAATCGCGGCCGCGCTGATCGTGATCCCGGCCGGCGCCGGGAGCGAAGTCAACGCCACGTACCCGCAGGCCAACCAGTACGTGCTCCAGTTGCGCACGTGGAATCGCGAGCTCCCGCGCCGCTCAAGTGTGCTCGTCGACGTCTATCCGAGTGGCTGGCAGCTATGGGCGTCATACATGTTCGTCGACCACCCCCTGGCCACGCCGATCCCGCTCGACGGGATCTTTCCCCACCCGGCGATCGGCTTCAAGGCCGACTATCTGATCGCCCTACGGATCAAGCCGCCGCCTCGTTACGCTGTCCTCGGCCAGCCCATCCTCAAGAACGCGGAGTACCAGCTGTGGAGGATGAACCCGAGCTTGAAGGCTCCCCTCGTGGCCACCCGGCCGCTCATCTACGACCTCACGCACATCACCCTCGGGTAGCGGTCTCGACCGCCTCCCGCAGTCGGTCTGCCACCCGGTCGGGCGAGTAGAGCGCCAGTCGCTGCTCGCCGCGGCGGCGCAGCTCGGCTCGCAGCTCGGCGTCGGTGACGGCGAGGTGCACGAGCTCGGCGATCACCGCGAGATCGGGGTCGTCGACGAGGATCGCGGCGTCGCCCGTGGTCTCGGGGATCGCCCCCGCGGGCCGCGCGATCACCGGGAGCCCTTGCGACAGTGCTTCGAGCACCGGTATGCAGAAGCCCTCGTGGGCGGACAGGCAGAGAAACACGTGGGCCGCGCGGTACCGCTCGCCGAGCTCGGCGTTCGAGAGGGCGTGCTCGATCGACACCGCGCCGGGGGCGAGCGACTCGGCCAGGTTGCGCAGGAACTCGAGGTAGCGGGAGGAGATCGGGTCGCCGACGAGGATGAGCCGCGCGTCGGGTGCGCGGTAGCGGCGGTAGAGCGCGAATGCCCTGATCACCTCGTCCTGGTGCTTGTGGGGGGAGAGGCGCCCGACGAAGATGACCGTGGGCGGGCTTGCAGGGCCGGTGACCTCGGTTCGGGGCGGCCCGAGGCGCGCGTAGTCGACGAGCAGCGGGATCACCGCGGTGCGGGTGGCGCCCAGGGCCTCGAGCTCGGCGGCATTGAAGGCGGAGTCGGCGGCCGCGAGGTCGACGGAGCGAACGAGGGCCGAGAGCTGCTCGCGGCCGACGGCGCACTGCACCGCCACGTTGGGCGCGTGCTCCCAGAACCATGGGGCGGGGGTGACGTTGTGGTACAGGAGGAGCTTGCGGTTGGGGAGCGTCAGCAGCTCGCGAAGCCTCGGTGCCCCGGCTGAGTGATGGAGGAGGAGGACGTCCTCGGGCCCCGGCTTGAAGCGCTTGAGCATGCGGACGTGCCCGTTGAGGCCTGGAGCCACATGAACGGCGTAGTCCTTGCCATCCCATCCCCAGTCGCGAAAGCGTGCGCGGAAGCTCACCGCCTCGCTGGTGATGGCGTCGTGAGGCCCGGCGCCCGACAGGAGCTGATGGATCCTCATTCGCCGTCGCGCTTGCGGCTTTGCTCGCTCTGTCCGACGATCCGCTCGAGCTCTTCGATCCGCGTCTCTAGCCGCCGGACGTGACCGAGGACGTGGACGTTGAAGCGCGTCTGCTGAGAGATGAGCTCGGCGTGATATTGCTGGAGCAGGCGCACGAGCCCGAGCTTGAGCATGGTCACCGGGTAGCCGAGCTTGCGGGTAGAGCGGACCTCGCGCAGGTCCGGATCGATCATCGCCCACTCGAACAGGCTCTCGAGCGTGGTGGGGGCGGGGCCTTCGGCGGTTCGATCGCCTGCTTCGTCGGCGTACGCCCCGTCGGCGCGCATGGTGGCGGCCGCCGTGCGGGCCCGCTCGAGCGCGCGGTCGGGATCGGTCATGGCGCCACCCGCGCGGGCTCGAGGTTGCGCCAGCTCCCGCGCAGATCGACGATCCCCTCGGCGCCCGGTTCCGCCACCACCGAGAGGCGCACGGTGCGGTCGACGGCGGGATCGACGCCTCGGTCTCCGGCGGCCAGCGACACGTCGTAGTCGCCGCCCAGGAGCGCGAGCGAGGGGATCTCGAAGACGAGGCGTGTCGTGGCGTTTGGGGTTGCTTGCATGTCCGTGGTCGTCGAGAACACGCGGTTCCCGTCTCCCGAGCGGATCTCGAGGGCGAGCTCGGGACGGGCGACGGCAGATCGTGCTTTGAGGACGACGGCGATCTGCAGCGGCGATCCGGTGCGGAACACGGTGCTCGCGCGGCCGGCCCCGTCTCGGAGCTCCACGTCGGCCACCTCGATCTCGCGCGCGGCCCCGGAGCGGAAGGACTCCCCGCCGCCGTGCTCGGTCCCCATCAGGCGGTGATAGTGGAGCAGCCCCTCAGCCGTGGGTCCATCGAAGACCACGCGCCCCGCGTCGAGCACGACCACGCGCTCGCACACCCGCTCGATCGCCCGGGCGTCGTGGGAGACCAGCACGACCGTGGTCCCGCCGGCGATCTGCTCGGAGATGCGGCGCAGGCACTTGCGCTGGAACGCCTCGTCGCCGACGGCGAGGATCTCGTCGATGAGGAGGACGTCGGCGTCGAGGAAGGCGGCGATCGAGAACCCGAGCCGCAGGAACATGCCCGCGGAGTAGGTCTTGACCGGGACCTCGATGAAGTGGCCGAGCTCAGAGAAGGCGATGATGCGCTCGATCCGCTCGTCGATCTGGGGCTTGGTGAAGCCGTACAGCGCGCCCTGGAGATAGATGTTCTCGCGTCCTGAGAAGTCGCGGCTGAAGCCCGAGCCGAGCTCGAGCAACGACACCATCCGCCCCCCGGAGGCGGCCTCGCCCGACTGCAGCGGCACGATCCCCGCGAGCACTCTCAGCGTGGACGTCTTGCCAGCGCCGTTGCGACCGACCATCCCCACCGTCTCGCCGGGCTGGAAGTGCAGGGAGACCCCTCGTAGCGCCGGTACGGGCGGGGGCCCGGCCGCGCGCGCGCCGAGGAGGAGGCCCTTGAAGGTCCGGGCCTGGTCGGCGCGGATGCTGAACGACCGCGTGGCGTCGCGCAGGATGATCTCGCCCGGTCGCAGGCTCATACGATGACCGCCAGCTCGCCCTGCATGCGCGCGAACACCGCGCGCCCGAGGGTGAGCACGACAACCGCTGCCACCACCGTGTAGACGATCTGCCCGAGCTCGGGCGCCCGCCCGTAGAAGAGGACGGAGCGGATCGCGAGCATGAAGGGGGCGATCGGGTTGACCCAGTCGAGCAGGGTCCCGAGGAAGGGATGGCTCTGGACCGGCGGCAGCTGGTTGGCGACGAAGAAGATCGGGGTGATGAAGAACCAGGGCAGCAGGGCGGCGGCAACGATCGGCGCGATGTCGCGGAAGTAGGCGTGAAGGACGGCGACGATCAGCGCGCACCCGAGCGTGAACGCGAACAGGAGCACGACGAGGACGGGGAGCAGGAGCAGCGCGGGGCTCAGCGAGCCGCACAGCGCCAGCGCGATCGGGGTCAGGAGCGCGAGCAGGGCGGTGAAGGTGATGAGCTGCACCGTCACCGCCGAGCCGGGGATGACCTCGCGGGGAAAACGCGCCTTGCGTACCAGCCCGCCCTGCTCGATCAACGAGGGCGCGGCCGAGAGCAGCGATTGCGCGAAGAAGGTCCACACCACAATCCCGATCATCAGAAAGATCGGATACGGACGAGGTCGCGAAGCGCCCTGGACGTTGAGCACGAAGCCGAACATCAGCGTGTACGCACCCATGAGCACGAGCGGGTTGACGAGATACCACAGCACTCCCAGGGCGGAGCCCTTGTACTTCTGGCGCAGCTCGCGGCGGACGAGCTGCGAGAACAGGTAGCGGTAGCTGAGCATCCGGGGGATTATCGCTCTGGGAGCCGCTTCTCCAGGATCAGGCACACCGAGGTGAAGACCGAGCGTCTGAGCTGCATGAGCACCATCGGGTACTTGTGGCCCGTCTTGGGGAGCAGCCGTCCGTCGGGCGAGCACAAGGTCAGGTTGTCCCACGACTGGGGGGAGATGTTCGTGTCGAGCGGCTGCATCAGACGCAATCCGGACGGCCGGACGATGAGCTTGACGAGCTCCCGCGGCGTGAACACGTCGGCCAGGGCGACGCGGTGGCCGGGCTTGGCGCCCGGCATCTTGCGGTTCAGGGTGACGATCCGCTTGGCGACCTCGGCCGCCGAGGTGTCGAGCGGATGGTGGCGGACGAAGCATTCGGTGACGATGACAGCGTGACCACCCGGCTTCAGGACCCGTCCGATCTCTTGCGCGCTTTTCGCGACGTCGGAAGGCGAGCCGAAATGCTCGATCGAGGACAGGGTGAAAACGACGTCGAAGCTTGCGGTTGGGAATTTCAGCTCCCTCGCGTCCATCCACATGACCTCGAGGTGGTCCTCGCGGTAGGGGAACGGAGCGTGCGCGCGGGGTTCCTCGAGCATCGAGGGGTCGGCCTCGTTGCCCGAGAACGCGCCCACGCCGTAGACGTCGGTGGCCACCACCCGCCCGATCCGGTTGGCGAGCCAGAAGGCGATCCGCTCGTCTCCCGCGCCCACCGAGAGCGCGTGCGTGTCGTCTGTGAGCTTTCCGACCTCGTCGAGGAACTTGGCGAGCATGGCGAACTCCCACACCTTGCGCTCGATGTGGGCTTTGGCATCCCGCTCGGGCAGGATGTCGCTCACGGTCGACAGCAGCGCGGGATCGTCGAAATCGCGCAGGTCGCAGAGCTTGACGTACTGGCGGGAGAGCCTCATGGGCTCTCCAGCAGGAGGGTCACCGGACCGTCGCCTGAGAGCTCGACGGCCATGTGGGCGCCGAAGACGCCCTGTCTTGCTTTCAGCCGCGCGGCGAAGCGCTCGTAGAGGGGCTCGGCTTGGTCGGGCGGGGCGGCCGCCGTGTAGCTCGGGCGGTTGCCGCGGCGGACGTTGCCGTAGAGGGTGAACTGGCTCACGCAGAGTATTTGGCGCTCGCCGAGAGGCTCGTTCATGCGACCGTCGGCGTCGGGGAAGATCCGGAGGGCGCGCACCTTGTCGGCGAGCCGGTCGGCGTCGGTCTCGGTGTCGCCCCTGGTGATTCCGAGGAGGACGAGGAGCCCGGGGCCGATGGCGGCGACCTGCTCGCCGGCGACCGACACCGACGCGTGGGTCACGCGTTGGACGAGGGCGCGCACGCGTTACTCCGGCGGGTCGAGGGGCTCGGGCGGGGGATCGCCCGCCGGCCGGGCGAGCTCGAGCTGCCACCAGCCGACGTCGCGCCAGGCGCCCGACTTGTAGCCGATCTGCCGGTAGACGCCGACGGGGACGAAGCCGAACGACTCGTGGAGGGCGACGCTCGCGTCGTTGGGGAGGGTGATCCCGGCGCAGGCGATGAGCAGCCTCTGGGCGCGGAGCATCTCGAAGAGGGTCGCGTACAGGACCTTTCCGATCCCCCGGCGATGACTCGCCGGCTCGAGGTAGATGCTCACGTCGGCGGCCCAGCGGTACGCGGCGCGGTCGCGGTGGGGGCACCCGTAGGCGAAGCCGACGACGCGGCCGGTGGCGTCTTCCGCGATCAGCCACGGGTGGGTTCGTTGGATCCGCTCGATGCGCGCGGCGAACTCGTCGGGTGTGGGGGGGACGGTCTCGAAGGTGATCGCGGTGTCGCGTACGAACTCGTCGTAGATCGCGGTGATCGCGGGGGCGTCGCGAGCTTGGCTTGCGGGGCGGATCGTGGGCTTGAGGTCGTCGTGGGCCAAGTCTGTTGGAAGTCGGCTACAAAGGTGGGGCGCGGGTTGGGTGACGCAGTTTGCCGACTTCTCGGCGGGCGGCAGGATGCTAACGGCGTTCTCCCAGCGGCCCGCTCGCGATCGCTCGTCGGCGCCAGCGGAGCTGGTCGGGGCCGGTGACGCGCAGGCGTGGCGGCAGCAGGGGGGTGACGGCGCGCGAGCGCGCTCATCGCGCGGAACTCGGCCTCGTCGCGGCGCGACCAGCGGATGCCGAAGCGCTCGCGCAACTCGGGCGGGAGCAGGCCGAGGCCCGCGAGGAGCACGGCGCTGCGGGCCGGGATCCGGACCGCCCGCCACAGCGTGCCGGGCACAGGGAGCGGCGACGGGACCGGGCCGCGCACCGACGCGAGCACGCGATCGACCGACGCGGTGCGGGTTAAGCCGTGGTCGACCATGTCGTAGAAGTAGGCGCGGAACGCCTGCCAATCGGGGGGGAGGTCGGCTTCGCGGACGCCGAGCAGGCGCCCGAGCCCGCGGTAACCGAGTCGGGATCGACGATCCGCGACCGTGCCTCCTGCTCTGATGGGAACAGCGTCGAGGTCATGGGAACGCCTGTGGCCGACCGGGCTATCGTACCCCGCGAGACCATGATCGATGAGAGTTTGACCGACGAGCAGCGCGCGTTCGTGGAGGCGATCCGCGACTTCGCCAAGCGTGAGTGCGGAACCCGCGAGCAGCGCGACGCCCTCACCGACCACGGCCACGACCCCCACAACCAGGAGATCTACGAGCGGATCGCCGAGCTCGGGTGGCTCGGCGCCTCGATTCCCGAGGAGTACGGCGGCTCGGGCGGCGGCGCCGTCGAGTTGTGCCTGCTGTGCGAGGAGTTCGCCCGCGGGCTGATCCCCATGGGGTTCTACTCGGTGAGCATGATCACGGCGGGCGCCTACCAGCGCTTCGGGACCGAGGAGCAGAAGCACGAGATCCTCGGGGCGATCGTCGCCGGCGCCGTCGAGGCGATCGCCATGTCGGAGCCCGACTCCGGGTCTGACGTCGGCAGCCTCACGTGCCGAGCGGAGCGGGTCAACGGGGACTTCGTGATCAACGGGCAGAAGACCTGGATCACTGGGGCACACAAGGCCGAGCACATCCTCCTCGTGTGCCGCACCCATCGGGGCGAGAACAAGCACGAGGGGCTGTCGATGGTCTCGGTGCCCACCGCTGTCGACGGCGTCGAAATTCGCGGCATCGACACCATGGGCGGTCGCGAGGTCAACGACGTCTTCTTCACCGACTGCCACGTGCCCGCCGACCGGCTATTGGGCGAGCAGGACCGAGCGTGGATGCAGCTGATGGCTGGGCTCAACCACGAGCGGCTGATCATCGCCGCCCAGCTCCTCGGGGTCGCCGAGCGGGCGTTCGAGGACACGCTCGCCTACGTCAAGGAGCGCAAGCAGTTCGGCCGGCCGATCGGGAGCTTCCAGGCGCTCCGGCACCGCCTCGCCGACCTGGGCACCGAGATCGAGACCGCCCGCCTGCTCGTCTATGACGTGGCCGCCAAGACCGACGCCGACCCTGCTCGCCTCCTCCCGCGAGAGGCGTCGATGGCCAAGCTCAAGGCGACCGAAACCGCCAAGCGCGCGGCGCTCGAGGGCATGCAGATGATGGGCGGGGCCGGCTACGCGACCGAATACGACATGCAGCACCACGTGCGGGTCGCGCTCGCCTCCACCATCTACGGCGGAACGAGCGAGATCCAGCGCGAGATCATCGCGAAGACGTACGGGTTGTGAGCGCGGCTGGTTCGCTCGGCGCGCGCGTGGCGAGGATGGCGTGGAGCCGGGCCGCCTCGCGCGAGGGGCGGAGGTTGAAGCGCTCCCAGGTCATGCGGACGGTGGCGATTCCGGCGGCGAGGAGGTCGGGGTCGCGGTCGCGGTCGCTTTCGAACTGAGCGCGGTCTGAGTGGTATTCCCAGCTGTCGAGTTCGACGACCAGCTTGTGGTCGGGGAAGAAGATGTCGGCCTCGTGGCCCGCGACGCGCGTATTGACCTGCGGCTCGGGCAGGTCGTAGCGCGTGGCGAAGGGCAGGAAGGCGTCTTCGAACTCTGAGCGGGCGGGCGGGCGCTCGGGGTGGGCCGTGTGGGCACGGAGGCGGTTGGCGGCGCGGGTCGCCGGATGGCGGTGGAGAAGTTCGGTGACGTCGCCGAGCTTTAGGTACCCGTCGAGCCGGAGTTCGTTGACGGCCCGGGCCAGCTTGGCGTCGGTGAGCCGGAGGGAGTTGTCGAGGAGCGTCCGCGCCGGGGTGGTGACAGGGATGCCGAAGTGCTCGGTGATGTCACGATCTGCGAGGGTGCGGGAGCGGTGGATGCGCAGTCGGGCGCGCCGCCGCGCGGTGCGCGCGGTGACCTCGACCGGTGCCGCCCACTCTTTGGTGATGCCCCACAGCGTGGCGGCGGAGCCGTGGCTGAGCGCGGCGCCCGGGCCGCAGGCAAGGACGGCCGCGAAGGCGCGGGCGTGCGGGGAGATCGGGAGGTAGCCGACGGCGTAGACGCCGGCGTAGAGGCGGTGCAGGCGGCCGGTTCGGAGGCGGTAGGCGATCGCCTCCTTCCCCAGCCCGAGCTCCAGCAGCTGCTCGCGGGTAATCACGCCCTGCTGGCGTCCCGCGACAGCGGCGATCGCGCGTTCGATCGCGTTCGAAGTCACGCGATTTGCCCTCGCCCGGACGGGTCGTGATGAGTTTGTGTGCACTGTGAACGCTTTTTCAGCACGACCCCGGGGAGTTTCCTGTGGGCCGGCCCACCGCAGCCCGAAACCGCCCGAGATTTCACACGGCTGGGGGAGAGGCGTTACGTTCGCGTCACACCGGGCGCTCGCGGGTCAAGCGCCCGCCTCCGCCCGCCGCGCGCCCGCCGCCCGCCCGCCGCCCCGAGCGGCTCAGAACTCCGACGGCTAGACG
>JALYZL010000519.1 GCA_030948875.1 Actinomycetota bacterium | reverse complement strand
TGGGATGGGCGGGCTGAGCGATCACTGATAGCTGACGTACGCCGGCTGGGGGCGCAACTTCATGATCCTTTTGGGCGACATCAGGACTGGGTCGTTGGAGCGCTGGAGAAAGACCTTAAAGCCCGGGAAGAACTTTCCGGCGCCCTGCATGACTTGGTGGTAGGCCGCGCGCTTGACCGCGACCGATCCTAACCCGTCCATCTGCAGCACGGTCGCTAAGCCGGGGTGGAAAGCGATGTGCTGGCGGTCGGGAAGCTCGGAGAGACGAAACTCGTGGACGATGAACAGCTTCTCCGGCAGCCGGTAGCGGTTGACCAAGGTCGAGAGGTAGCTCGACACGGCGTTGATGGCGGCCGACGACGAGGAGCCGATCACTTGGTCGGGCACCTGAGCGTTGGTCAGCTTCCACTCGGGGTCAAGCGCCACGCCGACCGCGGGGTCCAGCAGGAAGCGGGCGTAGCGCCGCACCTCCGGCAGGAACTCGCCGCGACCGGGCTGGAAGTCCAGGATCAGCAGCAGCCGGTGACGATGGGCAGCTCGCAGGTAGCGCGTGATCGTCGCGCTGTCGACTGGCGAGCTATAGGTGCCCGATGGTCCCGGGTCAGGCGAGGCGATCGTGGCGACCAGCTCAAAGGCCGGCTGCACCGGTCGCCCGAATCTCGCGCTCGCCCTGGCCTGTCGTTGCACACCAGCGGCGTCGGCCTCCGGGTCGTGCGTCTGGCCGAGGATGTTCGACGTCCCGACGATCCCGTAGTAAGCGACCACGAGATGCCCCGGCAGGATCGTTCGGCCGCCGCGCGGCAGCTGGATTGCAGGCGCGGGACTACGGCGCGAGGACGTGGTCGCCGAACGAGACGGGCGCGATGCCTTACCGCCACCGACACCGGCAGCCGCGACCACGAGCCCGATCGCAGCCACAAGCAAGAGCAGCCCCGCGAAGTTGCGCCGTCGGCGGTCGCGACGCCGTCGGCGCAGCGATCTGCGGCGCTCCAGCAGCTCCTCGCGCGCGTAAGCACTGGCCCCGACCCCCGAAGTCCCCTGTGCACGGCTCTCAGGCAAGCCCAGCCATCTTATCCCGTTCCCGCTCCTGCCGCACCCGTCCGAACCGCGTGCCCGGGTATTCGTGAAGCCGGCACGAGTGAGCTCACGGGCGCCGTCCTTCCGCCATCCGAGGTCCCGAGTCGAACATGAACTCAAGGGACGTCGTTGGGCGCCGGCTCGACCTCTGGTGGCTCAACCACGTCGCCGGCGGCGCCGCCTTCGGGTGGTCGCGACAAAGCCGATCGGGTGACGCGGCCGCTGGACGAGGTGGAGCGCGGAACGAGACGAGCATCTCAACGCGCGGAGACCAGCTTAGATCCCGCTGGTCTTCGAGGGCGTTCATGGCTGCCGACAGTGTCAACTGCGCCGCATAGCAGGACTCTCAGGAGGTCCCCAAATGCGCAGTGCTTCCACCGCGCGGTTGCGCGCGCTCGGCGCGATCGCGCTTCGTCGTCGCCGCCGAGCACCTATACGAGTCCTTCGTCGATCACACTCCTTGAACCCGACTATCAGCCCGCTGTTCCTGCTGAACGGTGTCGGGGCAATCGCGATCGCCGCCGTGCTCTTCGTGCCCGCTGGCTGATTGATGCCCGCTCGGAAGGGGGAAGTAGTGGCGGTCATCGCTGCAGTTGCCGGCATCGGGCACTCGGTCAGCACGCTCGCCGGACTGCTCGTCTCCGAGAGCACACCGCTGTTCGGCTTCTTAGAGGTCGGCTACCGCGCCGTGGTCGTAGTCGCGATCGCCTCCGAGGTCATCGCGACCATGATCCGCGCGGGGTTTCTCACGGCGTATTTCCGGCGCGTCGCGAGGAAACCCGCGGGGTCGCTGCCGTAGGCCTCGCCTCGCCGGGCGTTCACGCCTGCGGGATCGCGCGGCCGGCGTCTGTGAGCCCCTCAGCATGGACCCGATGCCCCGGGACGGCCGTCGTCCCCCCGGAGACAAGCAAGGGACGGCGGAACTGCTGGCGCAGGTCGCGCTCGTGCATCATGCGGAAGGCGACATCGGCCGCTGGCTGTGGTTTGAGAGCGCGTCGACGCCGTCCGTCGCGCCTGAGCCCAACCGTCGTGAAGAGCGCTGTCAGAGGCCCCAAGCCCCACGCCAGAGCCCCCAGCGCGGAAGGAAGGGCGAGCGAAACGCTTCGGTAGAGCAGCACCGCCGCGGCCGCGGAGGCGACAGGCGTCCCGTAAAGCACGAGCGCTCCGATCAGCCCGCCCTCCGCCGCCCCAATGCCGCCGGGCACGGGCAGCGCCGCCCCGAGTGATCCGATCGTGTATCCCATCACCACCACGCTCAGCGGCGGAGTGTGACCATAGGCGCGAAATGCGGCCCAAAGGACAGCAG
>JALYZL010000585.1 GCA_030948875.1 Actinomycetota bacterium | reverse complement strand
GCTCTGAAGGGTGTAGTCGGCGAGCAGCGTGCGATCGATGATGCTGTTGGTCGAAGCGCGGATGCCATTCGTATACACGGTCACGAAGAGGACGAGTGCGAGTCCGATCATGAGCGAGGATGCGGTGGCGGCGGTCCGGGTGGAATTGCGGGTCGCGTTCTCTCGCGCGAGACGGCCGAGGATGCGCCCGCCCCGCTCCAGTGGCCAGCCCACGACCCGGACCGCTCGGCTGATCGCCACCGGGCTGATCACGACGATGGCGAGGACGATCACGCCTGCTCCCGCCGCGCTCCGGGTCAGGCGGGCAGACGCGGAGCCCGAGCCGCTCAGGGCGAGCACGAGTCCGCCGGCGAAAAGCGCGAGGGCGATGGCCGCACGCAGCCAGGCGGCGCGCCTGCTCGTCGACCGGGCGGCCTGGTGCTCGCGGATCGCCTGCAGCGGCGGGGCGTTCGTGGCCCGCAGGGCCGGCACCAGGGCTGCGGCGAGGGTCACCAACAGGCCCACGCCCAGCCCGACCTCGGCCGTGCGGACGTGAAAGGAGATGCCGCCCGACGGGAGGCTCAGGCCGATCGCCCCGAACAGCGCCCTGATCAGCGTGGCGGTGACAAAACCGCCGAGCAGCCCGACGAGCGAGGCTGCGGCGCCGATCGTGGCCGCCTCCAGGAGCACGGTCGCGAGCACCTGACGGTGCGTGGCCCCGAGCGCGCGCAGGAGCGCGAACTCGCCCATCCGCTCGGCGATCGTCATCGCGAAGGTGTTGAAGATGGCGAACCCGCCGAGGAAGACCGCGATGAAGCCGAAGGCGAACAGCCCGTCGGTGAGGATCCCCAGGCGATCGGCGATCCCCGTCGCCTCGGCGTTGGCCTGGCTCTGAGCGCTGCCGACGATGAGCTCGGGCGACAGGAGCGGCGCGATCTCGGCGACCAGGGCCGCCGGCGAGGTTCCCTTCGTCGCGGTGACCGCGATCTGGTCAACGCGCCCGTTCTCCAGGTAGAGGGCCTGCGCGGTGGCCAGCGAGAAGAGGGCGAAGGTCGCTCCGCCGAGCGAGGCGCTGCCCAGGCGGGCGATCCCCGTGATCCGGAAGCGCTGCAGCGGCTGGTCGGTGACGATCCCGACCATGTCGCCGACGTGAAATCCCTGACGTTCCGCGGTGGCCTGGTCGATGGCGACCTGACCTGCGCCGGTGGGCGGGGAACCGGCGACGAAGTGAAAGCGCCCGTACTGCGGTGGCACGTAGGACAGCCCCAGGGTTGGCGCATAGCTGTTCTCGATCGCCTTGCCGCCCCGGCCGATGATCGTGGCGACGTTCGAGATCTCGCCTTCGGCACCGGACACGCCTGGGAGGGCACGGATGGTCGAGATCAGCTGCGCATGGGTCTTCGCCGGCGCGTTGACCGGCGATGAGAGGCTCTGACGGCTCGAGATGATCACCGACGTTCCCTGTGTGGCCCCGCTGAAGAGCTCGCGGAAGGCGGAGTGGATCGTGTCGGTGAAGATGTACGTGCCGGAGATCATCGACACGCCGAGCAGGACCGCCAGGGCCATCATCGCGGCCCGCCGCCGTCGAGCCACGAGGTTGCGCAGCGTGTAGGCGGTCACGGCTGGTTCGGCTGCAGGGTCTTCATCGCGTCGTAGATGTCGAGCGCGCTGAGCCGCTCCGCCTCGCGCACGACGAGTCCGTCGCGGAGGAACAGGACCCGGTCGGCGTAGGTGGCGGCGAGGGGATCGTGGGTGACCATCACGACCGTCTGAGCGAAGTCGTCGACCGCGCGGCGAAGCATCTCGAGGATCGCTTCGCTCGCGCGAGAGTCGAGGTTCCCGGTGGGTTCGTCGGCGAAGATCACTGACGGTCGCGACATCAGGGCGCGGGCGAGCGCGACGCGCTGCTGCTGGCCGCCGGAAAGCTCAGATGGCAGGTGATGGCGCCGGTCCTCGATGCCGACCGCCGTGAGCAGGCGCTCGAGCCAGTCCTGGTCGATCTCCTCGCCGGCGATCCGCAGCGGCAGCACGATGTTCTCCTCGGCCGTCAGCACGGGGATGAGGTTGAGCGACTGGAACACGAAGCCCACCCGCGTTCGCCGCAGCCGGGTCAGCTCGGTGTCGTCGAGTCCCTCGAGGCTGCGGCCATCGAGCCAGACATTGCCTGAGGTGGGGCGGTCGAGACCGGCGAGCAGATGCATGAGCGTCGACTTTCCCGATCCCGACGGGCCCATGATGGCGGAGAAGCTGCGGCGCTCGAACGACACCGCCACCCCGCGCAGCGCGTCGACGATGGTGTCGCCCTCGCCGTAGCGCTTGAACAGGTACCGACAATGGACGGCCGGTCCATCGGTGGCGCGAGGCTCCGCCGGCCCTTCGGTGTCCCTCAGCACGGGAGCAGGGTAGCGGTTGCCGGGCGGTGCCGGCGCTGCTCGCCGGAGACGCCGCGCCCGGTCCCGCCGGCACGCGACGCGCTCCTACGAACTTCTTACACGGTTTGCCGTGACGTCTTAGCCGCCCCTGCGATCAATACACAACCGACTACAAGGAGGTTCTCAAATGTTGTATCCACGCAAGACGGCCGCGGTGGCGGCGACGGTGATCGGACTCGCCAGTGGCGGCGGCGTGGCTTGGGCCTGCACCGGCCCCGGCGGCACTCCCCCGACTGGGACGACCACGACGACAACGACCACGGGCACCACCGGCACCACCGGGACCACCACCACGGCGGTCACCCCGACGACGACGACCGGCACAACGTCTGCGACGGTGCGCAAGTCGCACTCGAAGCGCAAGTCCCACAAGGGCTGAGAGCCCTCCCACCGGGCGGGAGGGGCCAAGCCTCCTCCCGCC
>JALYZL010000459.1 GCA_030948875.1 Actinomycetota bacterium | reverse complement strand
ACCTTCCGCATCCACTACATCGCCGACCCTCCAGAGGGCAACACCGGCGACGAGCTCGACATCGATGGCCCCGCGAACACGCGCTGCAAGGGCACGGTCATCGGCCTCCTGCTAAATCGTGCAGACGGCCGCAGAGGCCCGCTGAACGTGTACGTCGGACTCAACGCCGACAGGCATTCTAGCCTCGCTAACAACACCCAGGTTCCCAGCACCCCGACGGCGCGCTGGTGCCCCGGCACCTACACGGGGACTATCTACAACGACTCCACAAACACGGTCGTAGGAAACTTCACCTTCGCCGTCGCGAAAACCAAGCCCGTCAAGCGAGCTTCTCGTGCCTGCCGGTAGCAGGCGCCGCTCGACTCCGCTCCAGGACACTACGGGAACGCCGATGCTCGCCGACCGTTGCGACTAATACTCGTTGATCGAACATTCCGTCCGCCCGGGCTTCTATCAATGCGCAAATGGCGGGTCCGCAAGACGCTCGGAATGGTTCCACTAACAGGCGCGACGCCGGGGCGGTGGTCGTCGAGTAGGGGTTCCGACAACAACTTCGCGCAGGACAACGCTAAGCGTTAGTCGCCGTTGTTGCTGGGGTCGTTTCTCGCCGCAAATCGCGACAGGCTTGGTCCTCATCCAGTTCCAGGAAGCATCAGGACAGATCGCCTTCCAAGGCCTCCAAGGCTTCATCCCGTTCGACGACATCCCCAGCAACTTCCACTCGGATCCCGCGAGGGGCGTCAAGTACCTGACCGACCTCAACCTGGCCTATCCCGGGTGCGGCGGCACCCTCAACGACTACCCGAACCAGCTCAAGAGGAGCGGCAGCATACCCAACCAGCAAACCACCCTGAACGACGTCTTTACCTCCACTAACGAATGGTTCAGGACCTCCGACCCGAACGAGGTCCCGTTTCCGACGTGGCGTAATCAGGAGATCCCATCCGTCCCGGGCAACGAGGGCATGTTCTTCGACTCCACATCCGCGACCGTCTCAGGCGACTTCGTTCGCGGGATCCTGCCGAAAGGCACTCCGTTTACGGAGCTCGATTACATGGCCTACCCAGACCCTAACGGCTGGTGCTGGGACCGCTCCACCGGGGCACCGTGGCAGCAAGGGAGCTCGGCGTCACTGACCGAGTGGGTGTTCGGCGCGCTCAACCCCAACGGCGACAACGCCCACAAGATGATCGGATGGATCACGTATCACCAGCCCAACGCGCCGTCATGCTGAAGGTGCGGCGCCCAGGCCGCGCGTCTGCGGTCCGCTTGCTCATGGCGGCCGTGCTCGTGGTGACCTGCCTTGCCGTGCTCCCCGTGAGCCGGGGCGTCGCGCTGAGCTCCGCGCCTGCTACCCCGACGCGCCTTGCCGTCTCGCCTGCGGTTGGGGGGCTAACTTTCGATCGTGAGCGTCCACTTCGTCGCGGACCCGTACCACGACAATTACGGTGGCGACGATGTGGTCGTCACGGGTCCGCCTGGCACCCCGTGCGATAGCGACCTGATCGGCGCCAACGCCGTTAATGGGCCCAACAAGGACGGGTCCGGGCCGGTCACACTGTATATCGGCCCGCGCGTCGAGGAGGAGTACCCGCAGATGGCGGGCGGCAACGTGTACGACCCGATAGCAGGCGGGAGCGAGAGCCTCTCATACGACGGTGCCCTGGCGCGTACACAGGTCAGATCTGGGAGGAGGGCGCGCGCGTTCGGCCGCTTCATTGGGGCTCCGTCTCGGGATGATCTGGATCGGTTCTTCTGTCTGGATGACGCCGACCTGGCGGCTACGGTGCATGGCTGCCGCTGACCGATCGCAAAGCACAAGCGCGTGGCGCGCGCCGTTTAGGACTGGGGGGCCTGGGCGGCGAAGATGGGTCAGCGATCGTCATCGTTGTCATCCTCGTCGTGGTCGTCCGGGTGGTCGTCCGGGTGGCCGGCTGGGTCGCGCAGCTCGCGCAGCTTCCTTTCGAGCTGCGGGAGCAGGAACGAGTAGTCGCCGGTGACGGCGAGGTGGCGGCAGCGGAACGGGTGGAGCCGCCTGAGGTCCTCGTCGAGCACCGGATGGCCTTGGGCGCTGAGCTCGCAGAGCGCGGCGTTCATGTAGACGGTGTTCCACAGCACAATGCAGTTGATCACCAGTCCGAGCGCGCCGAGCTGGTCCTCGATCCCGTCGTGGTATCGCTGGTACAGCTCGCCTTTGTTGCCGTGGAACACCCGGCGGCCGAGGGAGTGGCGCCCCTCCTGTAGGTTGCGGACCGCTTTGATCGCTCGCCGGTAGGGCTCATCGGCCAGGTAGGTGAGGATGTGCAGGCTCTTGAAGATCCGCCCGTAGTGCTGGATCGCTTCGCCGAGCGGGGCCGGGCTCCCGTCGCGCTGGAGCATCCTGGTGATGTCGTAGGCGCGAACGGCGCCGGTGTAGATCGAGGCGGCGATCCGGACCATGTCCTCCCAGTGGCGGAGGATCTTCTCTGGCTGGATCCGTCCGCGGGCGAGCACGTCGAGCGGTCCGTAGTCCGCAGCACGGTCGATCCGCCAGCCGCGCTGGTCTGGCATGTCCGCGAGCTCCGGGCGGTACTCGGTGTCGAGCAGCGGACAGAGCCCGAAGATCAGATCGGAGTACGTGCCGGTGTCGGCGATCAGGATGTCGGGCCGTTGCCCCTGGTCCTGGCTGAACGCGACGTCGAGCATGTGAAGCGAATCCCTCGGCGCGCCGGCCACGACCTTCCCGGCCAGGCCGACCGCCTGGTCGCTGATCATGTTCAGGTAGGTGACGCCGCGG
Source organism: Actinomycetota bacterium (assembly GCA_030948875.1). Classification (GTDB taxonomy): domain Bacteria; phylum Actinomycetota; class Thermoleophilia; order Solirubrobacterales; family Solirubrobacteraceae; genus Palsa-465. The sequence continues at coordinate 8,230 of JALYZL010000459.1, read as the reverse complement.
TCGGGGCCGAAGTACTTGCGGTTCGGCCGGGCGTAGATCGGCGGGACCGGGACGACGAACCGCATCCCGTCGATGCCGGCGACCATCCCGCCGCCCAGTGCCTGAGCGAAGGGGATCCCGGCCTGGTGCTCGATCAGATGCGGGTTCGCCACGCGGTAGTTCTCCACGCCCATGTAGTTCTGGTCGACATGGCCCATCCGGTGGCGCTCGAGCGCCGGCACGCCAGGCTTGACGATCGAGTCGAAGTCGAGGTTCATCGCCTGCACGCACAAGCAGGCCGCGACCGTCACACGCAGATCCTCCAGCCGCGAGCGACCACCCGACACCGCCTGAAACGCGGCAACGAACCCCGGCAGCCACGACATCACCTCCAAGACCACCTCCGGCAGCCCGACCCGCGGGAGCATCGCCCCGACAAGCCTGTGCAGCCCGAGCAGGCTTGGCGGTTCGGGGGTCGCCTGAAGCGCTGAGACATGCAGCCTGCCGTGATCGTCGAGTGTCAGCTCCGCGTCTTCTCCGAGCCGCCCGGCGAGATCCCGATAGGCGCCGTCCAACGTTGCGGCGAGCTGGGCGAGGTGCTCATTCGGGCGCTCGGGCAACCCCAGGGCGGTGAGCACCGGATCCTTCGCCCTCGCCCACGCCTCACCGCAGAGCAGCAGCGCGCGGGGATCCCGCCAGCGGGTCGAGCCGGGCGCGTAGATGTCCCGGCGGAGCAGATGCCGGTGAAACTGGGTCAGCACGCAGAACACATGCGCGTTGCCATCAACCGTCCCGTCCCCGTTAGGCGGCTGCCCGTACACCAGCCGCCAGGACCCATGTACCAGCCCATCGTTGATGTCGGATGCGTTCAGTTTGCGGCGGTCAAGCAGCCAGCGCATCCGCCGCATCTCCCTGAGCACCGACTCGCCCTGCGGGTTCGCCCCCAGCTCGACGGTCTCGCACAGCTCACGCAGGAACACGGAGACCATGCGGATCCGCTCGCTCAGCCTGGCGCGCGCGTCACCCTCGTCATCCTGATCAACGTGCGGCACGAGCTCCGAGACGGTCTCGACCGCCGCCCGCAGCTCGCCGCGGTCGACGACCTGCTCGATCTCTCGCCACAGATCCTCAACCCGGATCGTCTCGCCTGCGCTCGATGCCTCAAGAAGCTTCTTCACGGCCGCCGCGAGCTTCACCGACGCGCGCGCCAGCCGCGGATGCTGGCGGGCGCGCTGCTTGGCCGTCTCGCGGCTGGCCTTGCCGACCAGCTCAGTCATCATCAACAGGTCAAACAGCTCAAGGCAATCGTCGATCGAGGACGCCTGCAGGTGTACGACCGTCGCCAGCAGCGTTGCCGTGCGCTGCGCGGGTGGATGGCGCCTGAGCCGGGCCGCCTTCGCTGCAAGCCCGTAGCGCGCCAGCTCCGCCAGTCGCCGCGCCGGCACGAGTGCGCGTACGTGCTCTGGGTCGATCCCAATCTCGTGAAGCTCGGCCACCCGGCGCAACGCCAGCTTCAGGTTCTTGCCTGTCGGGTCAGCAGGACCCTTCCTCCTCAGGCGCTCGAGATCCGACACGCGCGAGCCGCCCGCCACCTCCAGCACGGACTCAAGCACCAGCTCCTGAGCCCCAGTCGGTAGGGCGCCAAGTGTCTCCCACAGCCGCATGTCGCCGTCCGCTCGGGCGCGTGCGACGGTCCTAGCCAGCGTCGTCACGCCAGGCAGTAGCACGCCCCGCTGCCGCAGCCAGCCGACCGCATCAGCGAAGACCGCGCGCGGACCGTCGCCGGTCATCCACGCCCGCGCGATGACCCATTCCTCGAACTCACCGGCAACCGCGGGGAACTCCCGCAGGCCAAGCACGGTCTGGATCTCCACGGCATGGTCAAAGCGGGTCTGGGTCCGCTGCAAGTAGCGCCCGATACACGAGAAATCCTCGATCTGAAGCTGGCCGGCCACGTCCCGCAACACGACCCCGGGCACGTCACTTGGATCGGGCAGAAACATGCCCAGGAAACGAACCGGGCCCAGCTGAAGCGCGAACCCCAACCGATTGTGCGACCCGCGCCGATTGTCGATCAGCTCCAGGTCGGCGTCATCCAGAAAGAAGAACCGATCCAGATAATCCCGAGACGGAGCCCCAATGAAGCGGCCGAACGCGGCCGCCTCGGCATCGGACAGGAACTCCACCGGCATCCAGCACCATAACCCGGCATGGCCGAATCGCACGACGCCTTAGCGCGGATTTTCATTCCATTGTTCCCCACAGGCCGTGCCGACGTCGGCACAAGCACACGCTGCGGCACACCTGTCTGAGGTCGCCGAGCTCGCCGGCCACCAGAAGCTTGAGACGACGCGGCGCTACACGCTGCCGTCGGCGGCTGATCGTCAGCGCGGCGTCGAGAACCTGCAGATCGACTACTGACCCCAACCGGAGGCTGAGGCGTGGGATATCCCAATGAGGCGGAGAGCAGGCGGCTCGAGCGGTTCCCGGACCGCATCGCCGTCGAGGACCTCCGGGCGTGCTTCGCGCTGTCTGATCGCGACCGGTCGCTGGTGTTCGGTCAGCGCGGGCCCGGGAACCGCCTTGGCCTCGTCGTGTCGCTCTGCGCGCTGCGGTTCCTTGGGTTCGTGCCCGACGAGATCGCGTCGATCCCTGACGAGGCGCTGGTGTTCATAGCGGCCAAGTCGACGCCGGTCCGCACGAGTTGCTGCCCTATGGTGCTCGCGCGCAGACCCGTAGCGATCACCTGCAGCTCGTGCTCGCTCACCTCGACTGGCGGCGCGGCGACGACACCGATCGCGACGGCCTCGCCGAATGGCTCGTCGAGCGCGCCGTCGAACAGGACACTCCGGCGGCGTTGATCGGGCTGGTGGCCGAGCGTCTTCGCGCTCGCCGCGTGCTGCGCCCGCCGGTCGACGCACTCGCCCGAATGATCGCGACCGCACGAGCGAATGCGCACGGACATGTCGATCAGCTGCTTGCCGGCCAGCTGGCTGACGGGCGACGCCGCGAGCTCGACACGCTCCTCGCCGGAGCTACCGGACCGACGAGTGACATGGCGGACCTGCGTGCGCGGGCGGCACGAACCGGCGTGAAGGAGCTGCTGGGCCAGGCCGCCGGGTACCGCCGGCTCGTCGAGCTCGGGGCGCTTGAGATCGACGTGACCGTCCTGCCGCCGGCACGTTGTCGCGCGCTGGAGACGCTCGGGCGGCGAATGACTGACCAGCAACTGCGGCGCCTTGAGCCCGCGCGCCGCCATCCGCTGATGCTGGTCCCGCTGCACGCCTTGGTGATCGAGCGCGGCGATGAGCTGCTCGACCTGTTCGACAAGCTGCTGCGGCTCGCCAACGGCCGCGGCCCGCGTCGCGTCGATGAGCAGCGCCGCCAAAGCGCCGGCCTGCGCGATGAGCTCGCCGCCCTCGGGCGTCAGCTGTCGATGATCCTGTGGAGTGCGAGGCAACCGGCGAGCTGCCGTTCGCGCGTGTTCGCAACGAGGTCGGCCTTGAGCGGCTGCGGGCCGCGGCCACGCTCAAGGCCGGGCAGCTGCCGCCGCTCGAGGAGCAGCAGCTGGACCAGCTTCACGGCAGCTACAGCCATCTGCGCCGCGGGATGCACGCCGTCCTCGACGTCGTGACGCTGTGCGGCGCGACCAGCACCGATGACGAGCTGCTCGCCGCGCTCCACCGGATCCGCCAAGCGCGCGGTCGGTTCGTCGACGAGCCGGTCGACCTTCTGCCGAAGGCGTGGCGTTCGTGGGTACTCGACGCCGACGGCCGCGTTCAGCGCACCAGCTTCGAGCTTGGGCTGTGGTTCGCCGCGCGCGACGCGCTCCGCGCCGGTCGGCTGTTCCGCCCGATCGGCCGCCGCTACGCCGACCCCGCAGGTTTCCTGATGCCCACCGCGCGTTGGCAGGCCGATCGCCTCGAGCTCGCGGTCACGTTCGGCCGGCCGCTGGACGCCGACGAGCGCCTGCGAGAGCTCGAGCGCGACCAGCAAGCAGCGCTGCACCGCCTGCAAGCGGCGGTCGATGCCGGTGACGGCGTGCGGCTCGTCGGCGACCCTGATGCCGCACATCGACATCACCGACCTGCTCGCCGAGGTCGAACGCTGGACCGGGTTCCTGGGGCAGCTCACGCACGCCGGCGGCGCGACCCCGCGCATCCCCGATCTGCAGCAGCATCACCACGCCGCGCTGCTCGCCAGCGGCCTGAACCTCGGGCCGACCCGGATGGCGGAGTGCTGTCCGCTGAGCTACCGCCAGCTCGCGTGGGCGACCGAATGGTATCTCGGCGACGAGCGCTCCAGGCTGCCAACGACGTCCTCGTTGACTATCTCCACCAGCTGCAACTCGCCGCGCACTGGGGCACCGGCGCGTTCTCAAGCTCCGACGGACAACGCTCCGCCGCCCGCGGCCGCGCCGCCAGCACCGGTGCGATCACGCGCGAGTTCGGTTTCCGCCGCGGCGCGCTGAACCTCCTCAACTGGGTCAGCTACCAGTACAGCCAATACGGCACGAAAGTCGTCTCCGTCGCCGAGCGGGAAGCGATCCACACGCTCGAAGCGATCCTCCACACCCAGCTGCCGATCACCGAGCACACCACCGACACCCACGGCGCGACAGAGCTCGTGTTCGCGCTTCTCGTCTCGGCGCACCGACAGGGCTGCCCGTCGACGCCGTCCTACGGTACCGAGCACGCCCGGACCGGATCCGCGGCTCGTACGACGACCTCCTGCGGACCGCGGCGTCCTCAAGCGCGGCTGGGTCCCCGCGAGCCTCCTGATCACCCGGCTGAAGAACGCCACGCCCCAGAGCCCGCTCGCCGCCGCGCTTGGCGAGTACGGGCGGATCGTGCGAGCCAACTTCCTCCTGTGTACTGCGCCGACCCGGCCCTGCGCGCCCGGATCCACGGCCAGCTCAACAAGGGCGAGACGCTCCACGCTCTCCGCCGCCATCTCGTGATCGGGTCCCGCGCGCAGATCCCGGCCGACGAAGACGACCACCGCCGGCACGCCCTCTGCCTCCAGATCCTCGTCAACGCCGCCCAGATCTGGAACGCCCGCTACAAGACCGCCTCGATCGACCACCTCCACATCGCAAGGCCCGAAATCGTCGCCGACGACCAGGCACTGAGCCGCGTCGCCCCGGTCACCCACGCCCACGTCAACTCCCTCGGCCGCTACGACCTCGACCGGCAACCCCCTCCACCAGGCGAACTCCGGCCGCTACGCCTCGTCGACGAGGACGATCGAGCGACCCCGACGCCACCACTGGGCATGAGTGGCGACAAACACTAAGCGTTGGATTTCGTGCGGATGATGGCGCTACCCCAGCACCGCGAGTCGTGCGCTGCTCAGGCGGATCCAGGGCGTCGGCGAGACACTCGCGACGTTGACCCTCCTCGAGGAAGACTCGGTTCATCTCGACTTCCACCACCGCAACGCCGTGGCCAGCAACCGACGGCTGACGGCAGTCATCGACTGCGACGGCTACCGGTCCGGCGACCGCGTGTTCGATCTAGTCACGCGCCAGCCCAAGACCGGCTGGGGAGAAAATCCGATCCTGCCGCAACGACCTCGTCACTAACGCCTACCTTGCCCATCACGCGCTACGACAGGTCGACTGGTCAATTCGACACCGAATGCCAAGCGAGTTCGAGACATGGATGTCCAGATCACGAGAGCTCCTGGTTTGATCGCGCAGGGGAACTCTGCTGGCGCCTGCTCGAGCCCCGAGGGGAAGCGGGGGCCTGTCCGGTTCGGGCATCGTCGGGTGTTGATGGGGGCGGAGGGACCGTGACGCCGGAACGGACGCTCAGCGTTTGTCGAGCTCCGGTGGCATCGGCAGCCCTGCGGCGTGGTAGGCGCGGAGCATCGACTCCAGGGGCGGTTCAGGATGGGTCCCGGTGGGAGCACCATCGGCGGGTTGCCCGAGCAGCCGCCGCGTTAGCGCGGATCGATCGTCGAGCAGTTCGTCGAGTGCGGCATCGACGTCGCGCGCGTCAGCCTGGTGACGATCGTCAAGCGCAGCTCGCAGGCTTGCTTCTCTCATCAGTTCCTTTATGAACGCTCCACTGACGCCCTCGGTGCGGGCGACGATGGCGCGCTCGTGATCCTCGTCGAGCTCGATCCCATGGGCATACAGCTGCAGCAGCCTGTGCCGCGCCACGGCGTCAGGTAGGGGCAGTTCGAGAGCGAGGTCAATCCGGCCCGGGCGCGCGGCTAGCGCGGGTTCGATCACGTCCGGGCGGTTCGTCGTCAGCAGAAACAGGAGGTCTGCGTCTTCGGCCAGGCCCTCCATCTGGTTCAGCAGGTCGAACAGGATGCTGTGCTGTCCGATGGGGAGCGTCCGCTCGGCAGCGACCAGATCGACGTCTTCGAGTACCACGGTGGCAGGAGCGAGCTCGCGGGCCATCACCAGCGCAGGCTCAACGAGCCCTAAGCTGCGCCCGGTCAGCACGACCGTGGTGCGCCCGCGCATAGCCCCGAGAAGGTAGTTGACTGAGAGCGTCTTGCCTGTACCGGGCGGGCCATGCAGGAGCACCCCGCGCTTTAGATCGCGGCGTGCGGCGGACAGCCGCTTCGCCTCCTTCGCCATGCCCAAGGTGTGCCGCTCGAGCCGCTCGAGCGTGTCTTCCCGGAGTATCAGCTCGTCGCGGCCGACCAAGGTCACGTCGTGAAAGCGAACGGCGATCGACCGATCCTGCCGCAGATGCAGCGAGATCACCTGGCCGCGATAGACGTTCAGCTCGCGCATGGTGTCACGCAGCTCACGCACAAGCTGGGACACCGCGCCCTCATCAGTCGAGATTCCTTCGAGCCTCACCACGTTGCCGGTGAATGGGTTTGCAGCCCCCGCCGCCACTACCAAAGCGACCGGTGCATCTCCAATCCGGTCAAGGAACAGGCCGTTCGAGATACACCGAACCACCCGGCCGCCCCCGACCTCGACATCTGAGTACCGGACCGGACCCGGCGCAACCGGCCCGTTCATCGACTGTCCAGAGAGCACCTCGGCGAGGCCGACGTTGATATGGGCGCCTTGCCGGACCGTATACCCCGTGACATCAGCACCCCCCAGCACGGCATCAAGCGCCAGCTGAAGGTTCGGATGCTCCGTCGCGGCAAACTCTGCGACCGTCGATGGCAGCTCCTGAGGATCCGCACCCAAGTGCGCCCGAATTCGCTCGGCCAGCGCCGACTGAGCACGCCGCGCAGCGGCGGTCATCGCTCGCTGGAAATCATCGAACGCAGCCGCGAAAGCGCCGACGTCTTGGAGCCCGTCACCCATGCGAATAACCTAGAGATCCCGACGGCTCGGCGCAAGCGGCCAGCAGCACGGGCTTCCCAGCGCGGGAGTCCTCAAATTTCGCAATGGATTTTCCATCTCGGTGCAGTTCGCCGAGAAGGACTGCGTTGCGGGCACCGTCCACTGAGACGCCCGCTGAGGCTCGGTGCGACCCCCAAGGCGGGCGGGGGCGGCCTTCAGCGCCCTCGGGTACGCCCCCGTCCCTGACGATGGCCGCGAGAGGCGTCCACTGCATCAAGATGAAAAGCCCATTTCGCGAATTGCGCCGGCGGGATGACTGTCAACCTGACCCCCGGACGCAGCCCTAAGCCGTGAGACCGACTTCCGGTTCGATCGCGGAGCGCGAGTGCGGCAGCGCCGTCTGTGGTGTTGATGGCCGGCGTTAGATCTTGAGTCCGGCGCTGGCGGGGATCATGGGGGGTTTAGCGGGCGTGGATCGCGTTGATCACTTCGCTGGTGTCGATGCCCGGCAGATGGGTGCTCGTGATCCCGAGGTCCGAATGCCCGAGCTGGCGCTGGATGACGGGAACGTATGCCTTCGCGCGCCATCTGAGCTCGGCGCGCACGGCGCCTCCACCCGCGGGGGGTCGGCCGGATGGCGCATCCCCTTTTATGCCGAGCGGCCAACGTGGCGGCCGGGTAGCGTGGCCGACGAGCGCTTACGACCCGCGGCGTCAAACAAACGTCAGCTCCGACATTGCTCCTCCTCAAACCAATCTGCGCGCCTCCGTACGAGGCTCGTTGAGGGTGACTCAATCACCTCGAGGCCATCAGCTGGGGACCCTTAGCCTGCGATCGTTTCACGCTATCCTGCCGCTTCGCCTCACCTCACGGGCCTCGGTGCGTCGCCGCCGAAGCAGTCGCGATCGAAATCTCTCGCCACCTGCCGCGGCTCGCCGAGCAGCGCGGACTAGACCAAACGCTGCTATTCGCTGCGCTCGCGAT
>JALYZL010000435.1 GCA_030948875.1 Actinomycetota bacterium | reverse complement strand
TAACTAGTGGCTCGCTTAGCCTTTCCCTGCCGAAGGTTCGCCGCGCCAATCGGATCGTCGTGACGGCTAGCATGTCGGCGTTTACCGTCGCCGGGAACCGCTTCCAATTCAAGCCCGCCACCATCGTGGGCTTCCTCTAGACGTGTGCGTCCAGCGTTAGGTGAAGCCGGTGGGCCACGCGCGCTATGCGGCGCGCTGGTGATGTCGGTCGTGATGGTCGACATCTTCAACCCGACCGGGCGAGGCAACCGACTGGAGCGGCCCGAACGCGTCGAGGTTCGGCATGATGGCGGGCCGTTCTCGGCGCCGATGACGATCTGGTCGCCGCCGGTCTCGTGCGACCACACGATCGCTGCATCGCCCTGATCGTTGGCCGCGACGTGCGGCGTGTCGACACTGTGATCCGCGGACGATACCGACGACCACGCGCTCCGATCCGCTCCAGCACGCGCCGCGAATATCCCGGCCCAAACGAGCAGCGCCACCGCCAGCCCAACACCACCGTGGCCTCCGTGCCCGGGCAACCGAATCGGCGTCACGCGGTCCAGGAGGGGCCGCAAACAGCTCGCGCGCGCCGTGGAAGACATCCATCCCCTCGAGCGCGGCACCAACGGGCACCCCATGCTGGAATGTTTTTAACACAGCCGGCAGGATTTCCATTAGGGTCGCGCCGAGTTCCAACAGTGCAGCTGAAGGGCCCGCGTGTCCGTGAAACAGTGGGGTGCGTTCGTGGGGAAAGCCGTGCTTGCCGTGGTGGGATTGGTGCCGCACCCGAGGCGACAGGCCATGCGTCGGCTGATCGTGATGATCGTGGGCGCGGCCGTGGTCGCAGGACTCCTCGCCGGTCCGGGCAGTGCGCTCGTGAATGTCCGCGGCAGCGCCGCGTTCAAGAAGGCCGTCGCGGCTTGCTTTGAGAAGTTCCGGACGAACGATCCCGAGAACATCATCCCGGCGCTCGAGATGTCCAAGTTCATAAATGACATTCAGGAGACGGCCGACGGGGTCAACTCCGAGGACGCCGACGTGGTCGCGAACCGCGCTAACGGCCGCGCAGTCGGCGACGGCGGCACGGGCAAGGGAACGAGCACGGTCATCAAGTGGAATCCCAACAACACCGCCGACTACGAGCCGGGCGTGGCTCGCGACCCGTGCGGCGCGCTATATCACGAGCTCTACCACGCCTACGAAGACAACAAGGGAATCAGCGTCTACACCAAGTTCGGTGCTGACAAGTGCGCACAGCAGGTCGAATTGAATGCCACGATCGCTCAGAACGCGTACCTCGCGGCGGCCGGGCTGCCCGTACGCACGAGCTACAGCGGTCAGCGCCTCTGTAGCAAGACGATCGTCAATCCGCCGATGTGCCCGCCGGGCGCCGTGGACCCGAAGTACTGCAGCGCCGCTAAGCCGCGGCCCCCGCACCTGTTCTCCCCCAAGGTGAAGCGACTACTGAAGGCCGGCGCCCAGACGGCCGACGTTCGCGGGTTCCTCGCGCGCCTGTTCGCCGGCGTCAACGGTCTGCTGCCCATGCGCTTTCAGTTCTTGTCGCCGGCGCAGGAGCAGTTCCTGCGGTTGTACTCGTTCGGAGCGGGGTTGCTGAGCGCGACCTTCAAGTTCCTCGCGATCACGATCGACCCGCCCGCGGGCAACTTCGGCACGGTCGCGAAGCCAGTCCTCGGTCCAGTTCCCCAGGTCCGACCCGGGGCCGGGATCTCCCCGCGACTCGCGGGGGCGTTGAACGCGTTCGCGCGCAACGCGGCGCTTGCGCGCGCGGTGGCAACTGCGCTCTCGGTCTCGATCAATCGCGCCGCGGGCGCGGCGCTCGCCGGTGCAGACCGCGCGCGGGCGCTCCAGCTCGCCGCGGCCGCCGGCTACGCCCGTCGCGAGTCCAGGCTGCTGACGGCCGACATTCGTCTCCGCGGCGCGCTCCTGCCTGCCCTCGGGCGCGCGCTCGCCCGTGCGCAGCTCGACCCGAGTGCACTTCGCTCCTTACGGAGGCGATTCGGCCACGCCGCTCTGCCCGCTGGGCTCGTGCAGGAGCTACGCGCCGCTGGCTTCACGGCCGAGGTACGGGCGCTGCGCCGGCAGCTGCAAGGGCAGTGGATCACCGCCCATCTCGAGTTCGGCGCGCTGCTCCACACCGGTGAGTTCGATCGAGCCGAGCGCGCCGGCGCCGGAGCGCTCGACCAGCTCGCCGCAATCCTGGCTCACGGCTGAGGAATATCGCCAGGTCGGTCCGACCAGCGCGCGTTTCGGCGAGGCAGTCTTTGCCTTTACCGCCTGGGAGCGCGGGCCGGTTCTGCCGGTGACGTTGTCGAGGGCGGCGATCGCGTAGTAGTAGGTGGTGTTGGGTCTGAGGTTGGTGATCGTGAGCGTGATCTCGGTGTCGACTTGCTTGACGGGTAAGCGGCAGGCGCCGCGGCACAGCGCTGGTGCTTGGCTGAAGTCGCGCGGGTTTCGGATCGGGGCGCGCGATTCCTTGACGAGGTAGGCGCGGGCGGGTGGCGGGTGACTGCCGTCGGTCCCCGCCGCGGTGAAGGCGAGCTCGATCCGAGTGCTGCCGAGCGTGCACGCTCGCGGCGCGCCGACGGGACCGGGGGTGCGTCCGAAGCGGCGCAGACAGCCTCGGCGCCCATTGGCCGAGTAGCGCTTGACCGCGAGGCAGCTGCGCAGTCCGCGTGCCCTGACCGCGTCAGAGACCGTCACCAGCCCGCTCGGCGCAGAGCTCGCTGGGGCGCCCCCGCCGGCGGCGTTGCTTGCGGTCTCCCGCACCCGAATCGTGTGAGCGATGTCGGAGCCCGCCAGCGTGTAGCTCTGGCCGGTGGCGCCGTAGATCGCCACGCAGTTGGCGCCGGCGCGCCCGCAGCGCTGCCACCGATATGGGCAATCGTTGCCCAGCGTCCACCCGATCTTGCGGGGAGTCGGCGGGGTCTCCGGCAGCGTTCCCCTCTCCGCCGCCCTTCCCCCGGGCCGAGGTTCCGGAATGTAGCCCGACGGCTCATTCGATCGAGAGCCCACAGCCAAGCCCCGGCGCTGGCAACATGTCCGCTCGAATTCAGATCACCGCGCGCTCGCCGATTTGCCGGCTCGCCGCAAAGCACAAGGCGCTCACGCAGGTTCCGAGGGACGGAGCCCCGGCATTACAGAGACGTGATAAATGTCACAGGCCGTGCCGTCGGCTCACCGCTATGTTGGTGTTCAGTTCACTGGGCAAGAGAGGGGGGGATGTCAGATGG
>JALYZL010000410.1 GCA_030948875.1 Actinomycetota bacterium | reverse complement strand
GGCGCCGATTCCATTGGGAGTTCGCCTGGCGGCGAACGTCCCGAGGAATCGGCTGGCGGCGCCGATTCCACGGACGGTGCTAAAGCCGAGGGATAAACTCGGGCCATGGCGCGCTCGCGCTCGACCGGCATGCCCGGCGTCGACGCGCAGCACGACTTCCTGCGCGCTCGCCGCCAGGCGATCATGGGCCGCCTTGCGGCGCGCCTGCGCGGCGAGCCCGACGACGTCGGGGTCGTCCTTCCCTATGACGAGGTGATCGACGCCCTCGGCTTCGCCTCTGAGCGCTCGCTGGGGCTGCGCGTCGTGCCTCTGGACGCGATCATCGGGTCGGTGGGCCGCGGTCGCGACTTCGACCGCCGGTTCCGGCCCACATCGGCTCGCGTGCGGAGCCGATGGGAGCAGATCGCCGCTGCAATGCGCCGCGGCGACCCGCTTCCTCCTGTGTCGCTCAACCAGATCGGCGAGCTCTACTTCGTCGAGGACGGACACCACCGCGTGTCGGTAGCGCGCGCCCTCGGGCGCACGGAGATCGACGCCTACGTTACCGAGGTGATCACACGCGTGGGAGCCGAGAAGACGATCACCCTCGCCGATCTCCCTTTGAAGGGACACGAGCGTGTGTTCTTCGAGCGCGTCCCCCTCCCTTCGGACGCGCGAGACGAGATCCGGCTTTCGGACCCGTGGAACTATGCGCGCTTGGCCGAGGGGATCGAGGCGTGGGGCTTTCGCCTGAGTCAGGAGCGCGACGAGCACATCGAGCGGGAGGAGACCGCGCAGCTGTGGCTCGAGACCGAATACCGGCCGGTGGTGGCGATGCTGCGCGACGCGGACTTGATCCGCGGGTGCACCGAGACCGAGGCGTACATGCGCGTGGCCTCAGAGCGCTACCGCCTGCTCCGGACCCACCGCTGGGACGAGGAGGTCGTCCAGCGCGTGCTCGAGGGTGAGCGCAGTCGGCGGCGGCGGTGAGGTTGGTCGGTGGGGCGCAGGCGCGCGCGGGGGAGCTAAGGTGGGCGCCGCATGTGCGTCTACGTGGATCACGCCTTCTCCGGCGGCGACTGGGGGCGCTGGACCGGCGGCGGACACATGCAGGCCGACGCACCCGGTGAACTGCATGAGTTCGCCACGAGAATCGGCCTCCGCCAGGAGTGGTTTCAGTCAAAGCGCGCGCGACCTGAGAATGACCACTACGACCTGACGCGGGAGAGGCGAGAGCTCGCGCTTCAGCTCGGGGCCATCAGCGAGGACCGACGTGCCGGCACGAGGCGGCGCGCGGCGGTCCGGCTCACTCGCCAAACGAGCGACCGTCTGGCCTCGTAGAAACCGCCGTGGGCTTGTCTGGTCTCACCCGTCCCCGGCGCCATCTCTGGCTCCTCGTGGCGGCTGGGGCCCTGCTCCTGGCCTCGGGCGGACTCACCGAGCTCGGAGAAGCATCGGCGCGCGGTCATCATCATTATCGGCGGGGTGGCGACGCCGTGCTGTCGCACACCGCGCAGTGGCAATCCCAGGGCGGCACGCACTGGGTGGCGACGTGGGGTGCGAGCCCGACGGCCGCGGTGCCCGGGACCAGCGCGTCGCATGGATTCGCGGGCCAGACCATCCGCAACATCGTTTTCACCAGCGCGGGCGGGTCGATGGTCCGCATCCGCTTCACCAACGCCTTCGGCTCCATGCCCCTGCGGATCGGGGCCGCGGCGATCGCGGTCGAGCGCTCCGGAGCCGAGGTGGCGCCGGGGACGAGCTTCGCGCTGTCCTTCGCCGGGCAACCGTCGGTCGTGATCCCGGTGGGCTCGGAGGCGCTCAGCGACCCCGTCCGCCTCGCCGTCCTCCCGCTCGAGAAGCTCGCCGTGAGCATCTACCTGCCCTACCGCACCGGCCCCGCCACGCAGCACCGCGGCTCGCATCAGATTAACTACCTGGCCACGGGTGCTCACGCCCTTGACGCGGGCGCCGCCGCGTTCGGCCTCCAGACCCGGTCGTGGTACTTCGTTGACCGGGTGGATGTGCTCAGTCCCCCGGGCGTCCTCGGTACGGTCGTTGCGCTCGGTGACTCGATCACCGACGGCGTCCAATCTCCCATCAACGCGAATGCCCGCTGGCCCAACGACCTCGCGCGACGCCTCGACGCGCGGACGGGCGCGACCCTGGGGGTGATCGACGAGGGCATCGGCGGGAATCGGGTCCTGCACAGCTCGGCTTGCTGCGGGACGGCCGCGATCACGCGTTTCCGCGCCGACGTCGCCGATCAACCAGGCGCGACAGAGGTCATCCTCCTCGAGGGCATCAACGACATCGGGTTCAGCCACGGCACCGCGGCCCTGAGCGCGCCGCACACCAGCGTATCTGCTGCCCAGATCATCGCCGGCTACGAGGACATCATCAGGCAGGCGCACGCCGTCGGGCTGAAGATCTTTGGCGCCACCCTCACGCCCTTCCGCGGCGCGTTCTACTGGACAACCGCGGGGGAGGCCAAGCGTGAAGCCGTCAACCGCTGGATCCGCACGAGCGGAGCCTTCGACGGCGTGATCGACTTCGCGGCAGCGATCGCCGAACCACGCGCCCCGGCGATCCTCGCTCCCGCCTACGACAGCGGCGATCACCTCCATCCCAACGCCGCCGGTTATCGTGCGATGGCGCAGGCGATCAATCTGACGATGCTTACCACGGGCGCGGCGCCTGTGGTGAGCACCGGAGTACGCCGTCGCGCCGGTAGTTAGCCGCCGGCTTCCAATCATCGACCGAGGTCGATGATTGGTTTCGGCTTCACCGCCGCCGGCTGAGCCAGCCCTCGAACTCGGTGGCGACGATGCGCTCGCCATGGACGCCGGCGGCCTCGGCGGAGGCGAGCCAAACGAACCAAGAGAGCTACTGGAGCACGCGCTGGATCACGACGGTCCGCTCAGCCGTCTCGCGGGTGAACCGCACGCGCCAGTCACCGACCCTCAGCCGCCACTCTGGCGGCTCGTGGCCGGCCAGGCGCTTGATATCACCTGATGGCGGCTCGGCGCGCAAGCCGTCGATCGTGGCGAGGATCCGTGCGTGGACCGGCGGGTCGAGCCGTTTGATGTCGCCCGACGGGCGGAGGTGGCGAGCCGGACCTACCAGCCGCGATCGCTCACCGCGATTCGGCGTCGAGCTCGGCGCGGAACTCCTCGAGGCTGATCGTCTCACCGCGAGCGATCTCCTCACGCGCCTCCTGGACGGCGACGTCTTCCTCGGGCGTGACCGGCTCGTCGTCGAGCGGCGCGTTGTCGAGCAGCACCATCAGCGGGTCTGAGCGCTGGTCGAGGAGCCGCAGCGCCTCGGCGGCCTCCTCCTCGGTGAGCGTCTCGATCCGCTCGCACAGCTTTTCCTTCGCGGTCATCGCCAGGAACGGTAGCGCCGGCCTGGGGCTGGCGTCGGATGATGCAAGGGTCTGCTGCGACATTTCGGCTCGATGACCCGGGTCACGCGGGCGTCACGGGGCGGGCCTGGGGCGGGTCACTCCGAAGGCAGTGAAACTGTGTGCGGCGAGCGCAGCGAGCGGCAGGAGAGCCTCAGCACGATCGGGTTGCGGTGTGTTCGGGGTCGGGGTAGCGAACGCGGCGAGAGCAGCGGTCGGGGCCGTCGACGGGAGCGTGTGAGGCGAGATCGTCGAGGCGGTCGGCCGGGTTCTCGGCTCCCGAGCGTTCCGGGGCCGTTCCTTGTGCTTCAGAAACTGAGGCGCTACCGAACCGCAGCACCCTGGTGGCGGCCAACGAGGATAAATAGGACGCTACCTTGCGGCTCCTGACACCGACCCGAGCACTAGGCCATCTAGGTGGGCGTGCGAGCTCGCAGATCTCGCGCTCGAGCTGTTCAAGCGGGGCTGCCGCCCTGCTCAGAGGGTTCCATTAGGCTTGCTACGATCGAACACACGTCCGTACGCGCGCGTGGGCGCCGCGCCCACCCGCCGTGCGCGCCGGCGCGCCGTTCTTCATGCCCTCTTCGCCGCGGCTGAGGCTGGCCTCCGCATGGGCCGCTCTACTTGCTTCATGAGAAAGCTCCGCACACCCAACCAGGAAGGACCCGAATCCGTCGCGGCCGACGTGGCGGTCACCCGACAGGCCGCGCGCGAGCGTCGCTCGGCGCGCGCCCTCGAGGGATGGCTTGCGAGCCGGATGCGCTCCGCCGCCGCCGCGCGACGCCGAGCGGCGGCCGACAAGGACCGCGCTCGTTAGTCAGCGCTTGGCCGGCAGCGAGCGGGCGAAGGCCACCCCGCGGGCGACCCAGCGCTGGAGCTCAGGCCTGGTGCGCAGGCCCTCGGGGTCGACGCGCAGCCATCCTTGCATGACTCGGCCGCGCATCGCGAAAGGCTGGGCGTGCGGCTCCTCGAGCAGCGCATCGGTCTCCTCAGGATCGACGCGGAGGAGGAGGCCGCCCTGGCCGCTGGCGCTGACCGACATGTTGCCGCCGATCAGAAATGCCAGGCCGCCGAACATGGCCTTCTCGGTCACGCCGGGCTCGGTCAGGATGATCTCGCGGATGCGGTTGGCGAGGTCTTCGTCGTAGGCCACGTGGGGATTATCGCGCCGCGGCGAAGGTGGCGAGGTGGCGGGGGGACCGCGCAGATCGCGCTGCCCAGGGGCGCCAAGCTGGGGCAAGAGCCATCATCGGCTGCCGGAACGGGTCGGGCGTGGGAGCAGTCACCGGATTGGTCAGGGAGTCCCCGGCAATGCCCCGGAGGCTTCGATGTGCGCTGCATGCGCCGCTCGTCGCGCCGCAGATAACGACAACCAGGTGCGCGGACGGGGGAAGCGAAACACCTGGTATTTGGGCATTAACAAGCATTTGCCCACTCCGAGGTTTCAAATCCCGCGGAGATGAGCAAACTGTGAGTGCCCTGTCAGGGAACTGCGCCCCCACTTCCCTGACCTTGCAGGGGGCCCCGGACACGAAGTTCGGGGCCCCCTCGCTATTTCTGGGGTTCTCGGCGCCGTGGGTCGGGGCCGCCGCGCGCCGCCAAGACGGGCCCTCCGCTCAGGGCCGGCTTCCGGCGGCGCTCACGAGCCGCGAGAGCACGACCTGTGAGCGTGTGCGCTGGAGCCGGCCGTCGCGCTGGAGCTCCATGATCAGGCGCTCGAGGCCGGCGTTGTCCTCGGTGTGCACGCGCGCGATGGCGTCGGCCTCGCCGGTCACGCTCCAGGCCTCGACGACCTCGGGGTGGCGCTTGAGGATCTTCGCCACCTGATCGAGGAGTGTCCCTGGGGCGAAGAAGAGCTCGACGAGGGCCTCGGTCCGATCACCGAGGGCGGCGTGGTCGACCACGGCGGTGAAGCCCCGCAGTGAGCCGCGCTCGCGCAGGCGGTCGACGCGACGCTTGACCGCGGGGGCGGAGAGGGCGACGCGGGCTCCGATGTCATCATAGGTCCGTCGGCCGTCCTCGACGAGGAGCGCAAGAATCTGTCGGTCTATGTCATCCATGCGGTGATTTATTGCACAGATTGAGTTGATTTTGGCATCGACAGTCTATTTCTCTGCCGTTACCATCACCGCATGAGCGCGCTGCGCGACTCCCCGGAGACGCTGGCGCCGGCGCCCGTGCCCGGGCCGGGGCACGACCGCCGCCGGCTGGCGCGGCCCGACTCGACCCCGTATCCGTATCCGCCACCTGCCATAGGGCCGGCGTGGTTCGGCGTCCCGTCGCTAGATCAGCAAGGCGTTAGAGATGTCGTGGGGGGGCTATGCACGACACAGGCGCTCGACTCGGGCACCGACGGTTCGATCTCTGAGGACCGCGGGCCATGTTCGTCTCTCTAACGTGAAAAACGCAAGCTCATTTTGGTTCGTAGTCGGAGACGCTCACGAAGACCTCGACCCGGGGGGCTTGGTACCAGATTGTCACGGTTCGGCGAGCTTCGACGGGCCAAAGCGACAGATTTTCAGCTACTTCCCTCAGCCGAAACATTGGGAGGATTGGGGCAACACGCGTTCGATCTACCAGTCCTGTCTGAATCGAAGCACAAGTAGCAATGGGTATGTAGCGGTGATGGGGGCATAGGGGAAGAGATGTGGTGAGGCCCGAAGCCACTGAAGGCCGTGATCCTTCCGCGGCCGACGCAAAGCCCACCGGGACGAAGCTTGTCTGGCTCGCGTGGGCGAGCGCGATGCTCGTGCCAGTGCTGGCCGGAGTCGCCGGCTGGATATGGGCAGAGCTGACGACATCGCAAGCTGCCTGTTCGAGAGATAGCCGCTTGGGTGGACCCGGTTTGGGCGGCTCGGCGCTTCTCGTCGCGTTGGCCTTGGTCCCGGTGCTCTGGCGCGCGCGGCGCGCGCGGCTCTCGTCTAAGGAGACCATCGGGTTGCTTGTCACAAGCATCGTTTTCAGCGTGTTTCTGATCGCCCTGGCCGTCGCGGTCTGGGAGATTGGTCACCACTGCGCGGACTGAGGCATCTCATGACCCGTTCTGCACGCGGGCGCCCCCCTCTCTCCCAGGGATCCTGCAGGCCCCGTACTGCCGACCGGACACGCGCGGCAACTGCTATCGCGGTCATTCTGGGGCGCGCGTTCTACGCCCCGTCGCCGCCCAAGGAGATGGCTTCGCGGTCCTCGTCGAGTCCACCCTCGCGGCGATGGGGATCTGTCGATGTCGTCCGGGCCTCAGCTCACGGGCGTCCCGTTTCGTTGGAAGTGGGACGGTCGCGGCGCTGGCCCACGTCGAGCGGTAGACGTTGGGCGGAGGCCATCCCACAGGTCGGTGCCGAAAAGGCGTTCCGTTTCTAGCGTACGTCCAGGACCTGCGGTACGGTGCGGGCGTGGAGCTTGGGTACGCGCGCGTGTCGACGGTCAAGCAGGACCTCGATCGACAGATCGACGCGCTCGAACAGACTGGGATTACGCGCGACCGGATCTACGTCGACAAGAAGTCCGGCGCGACGACGGACCGGCCCGGGCTCCGAGAGGTCATCGCGTACGCGCGCGAGGGTGACGTGATCGTCGTGCACACGCTCGACCGGCTCGGGCGGACGGTCCGTGACACCTTGAACTTGATCCACGAGCTCGCCGAGCGCAAGATCGGCGTGCGGAACCTCGCTGCCCGATCAAGGTCGACTCGAGCAACGCTGAGGATCCGGTGGCGCAGCTCGCGGTCGTGCTGCTGGCGCTGTTCGGTCAAATGGAGCGGACGTACACGATGGAACGCGCCGCGCACGCTCGCGCGGTCGCGACCGCGAAGGGCCGTCGTGTCGGTCGGCCGGTGCTGGTCGACCCAGGGAAACTGGAGTGGGCGGCGCATCTGCGTGAGGCGGGGAGCACGATCGCCGAGATCATCGAGAAGACCGGCATCCCACGCACGAGCCTGTACCGCCACCTCCCGCCGCGCCCTGAACCGGCGATCACCGCAGACGGAGGTCCGGCCGTCGATCGAGACGCCGCGCCGTGATCGGCCGCCGCACCGCCCGGGGTGAGGCGGAGCCGTGCCGATCGATTTCCTGAGCCCCGGCCAGCTGGCGAGCTACGGCCGGTAGGCCGGGGCACCGTCGGTGGCGCAGCTTGATCGGTTCTTTCACTTCGACGAGCGCGACCGAGCGTTGATCGCGCGACGCCGCGGCGATCACAACCGGCTCGGATTCGCCGTACAGCTGGGCACGGTGCGGTTTCTCGGCACGTTCCTCGCGCGACCCACCGAGGTGCCGGAGATCGTCGCCCACAGGGTCGCCGAGGAGCTCGCCGTCGAGGATCCGGGACGCCTGGCGGACTATGGCCGGCGGGATCCGACGCACCGCGAGCACGCTGGGGAGATCCAGCGCGAATATGGCTACCGCGACTTCTCGGACGCCTCCGCACAGGCTGAGCTACTGGGGTGGCTTGACGCGAGGGCGTGGGCGACTGCGGAGCGCCCAAGCGTGATGTTCGATCTCGCGACAGCTCGCCTGATCGAGGGAAAGGTGTTGTTGCCCGGCGCGAGCGTGCTGGCCCGGGCGGTCACCGCCGCGCGCGATCGTGCCGCCGCCCGGCACCGATCGCTCGCCGAAGCCGCCGCGGCACACCACGGGCCTCGCTTTGAGGAACTGTTGGACGTTCCCGAGGCTCAGCCGCTCTCGCGTTGGGAAGAGCTCCGCGCTGGCCCGCGGAAGTTGACCGCGATCGAGGTCGCCGAGGCATTCCAGCGCCTGGCGGCGATCCGCGCGGTCGGCGTCGGTGATCTGACCGTCGATGTTCCTCCCGGCCGGCTGCGCGCTCTCGCGCGGTACGGCTTGAGCGCCAAAGCGCAGACGCTGCGTCGTTTGAGCCCGCAGCGGAGGACCGCGACGCTGCTGGCGGCGTTGTGGCAGCTGGAACTCGACGCGACCGACGACGCGCTGATCCTGCTCGACCAGGTCACCGACGTGCTGCTCACCCGGGCCACCCGCGAACACAAAGACCGCCGCTACAAGCAACTCCCGGAACTCGACCGAGCCGCCCGCGCGCTCCGCGCCGCCGTGCTCATCTTGCTCGACCCGCCACTCGGCGGCATCGAGGAGCTGTGGAACGCTATCGCCGACCATGTCCCCCGCAGCGAGTTGGAGCTCGCCGCCGAAACGGTGCACCGCCTCGCCTCCCAGCCCGATGCGCAGGACGGACAGGACGCCGCGTTCCGCGAGGAGCTGCTGCGCCGCTACCAGAGCCTCAGACACTTTCATGCCGATCCTGCTCGAGACCATCTCTTCGAGGCCGCGCCCGGAGGACAAGCGGTCCTCGCGGCGATGGCGTCGCTGCGCGCGCTGGAGGGCCGCGCGGGCCGGGTCAGCGCCGCGACGGTGTCGCTGAAGGTCGTCGGCGGCCGGTGGCGCCGGCTCGTTCTTGCCAACCCGCAGCTCCGAGAGAACGAGGTCGACCGGCGCGCATACGCCTTCTGCGTGCTGGAGGCACTCCAGGCAGCGCTGAACCGACGCGACGTGTTCGTTTCCCGCTCCGGCCGTTACACCGACCCGCGGGCGAAGCTGCTCCACGGATCCGCGTGGACCGCGGCGCGGCCGGAGATCTGCGCAGGCCTGAGCCTCGACCCCGCGCCGCAGCGAGCGCTTGACCAGCTCAGCGCTCAACTGGACAGCGCGTACCGGCAGACCGCCGACCGCCTTGACGAGAACCTCGCACTGGAGATTGCCGAGATCGCCGGCAACGACCGCCCCGACCTCAGCAAGCTCGAAGCGCTCGATCAACCCGAACAGCTGACCGCGCTCCGCGCCACGACCACAGCGATGCTGCCCGATCGTGTCGCGTTCTCCGAAGTGCTCCTGGAAGTCTGCCGCTGGACCGGCTTCGCCGACGCGTTCACCCACCTCAGCGAAGGCCGCGCCCGCGCCAAAGACCTCCACATCAGCGTCTGCGCCGTGCTGCTGGCCGAGGCGTGCAACATCAGCCTCACCGACGTTGCGCAGCCCAGCGTGCCGGCGCTCTCCTACAACCGCCTGTCCTGGGTCAGCCAGAACTACGCGCGCGCCGAGACGATTGCCGCGGCCAACGAGCTGCTGCTGAGCGCCTACCGGCGCATCCCGCTCGTCCAGAGCCTCGGCGACGGGCATATCGCCACCGTCGACGGGATGCGCTTCCAAGTCCCGGTCCGCTCGATCCAGTCAAGGATCGGCGGGTGAACAACTTCGGCGCGATCTTCTGCGATCGCGAGGCCGAGCGCTTTCGCCGCGTGGCGGGGGCGGCCGCCGAGCTGCTCAGGCTCAACCCGCCCCCCGACGCGGCGTGCCTGCTCACGTCGCCGTCGCTCTCGCGCGACGCCTTCATGCTGTGGGACCTGATCCACGATCGCAACCACAGCCACGGCGAGCTGCCCTTCGACCCGTTCATGATCCGCCAGCGGGCGCCCTACTGGATGTATGCGCTGGAGGAGCGACGCTGCGACCTGATTGCCTTCGGCGAGGCGGTGCGCCTCGAAGGGGAGGGGTTCGCGTTCGCGCGCCACGTCCAGTACGCAATCCTCTTCGACCGGCTCCTGCGCTTCCCGATCACCGGGCCGCGCGTACGCAACTACGACGGGCTCGGCGGCCAGCTTCTGTTCGCCCATCTGCACCGTCACGGCCACGTGCACTGGACCGACAATCGGCTCACCGTCGAGTGGGAAAGCGTGGCCGACGGGGTGGCGGCGCTGCGCCAGGAGGTGCACGACCTCTACCGTGCGGGCATCGATCGCTCGAGGCTTGCCCACTGGACCTGCGGACACGACGTCGTCGCCGCCAGCGTGACGCCGGCTGCCGGATCGCGCTGGGCCGCCGGCTCGCGCCAGCTCGCGGAGACCGAGGATCCGCGCGGCTATATCGACCTCGTGCTCGAGGACGAATTCCCGCTCTCGATCTTCTACTCGTCGCTCAAGGCCAAGCTGGCGGCAGCCGGATGAGCAGCGCGCGGGGCTTCGCCTCCGACAACCAGGCGGGGATCCATCCGCTCGTGCTCAAGGCGATCGCGCGGGCGAACGAGGGCCACGCGGCGAGCTACGGCCACGATGCCCTGACCGAGCGCGTGGAGGCGCGCTTCCGCGCGCACTTCGGCGAGGACGCGCAGGCGTTTGCGGTGTTCAACGGGACGGGCGCCAACGTGCTCGCCCTGCGCGCCGCGTGCCGGCCCTGGCAGGCGGCGATCTGCACTGACACGGCCCACCTCAACGTGGACGAGGGCGGCGCCCCGGAGGTCATCGGCGCTGTCAAGCTGCTGTGCGTCGATGGCATCGATGGCAAGCTGACGCCCGAGCTCGTCCTCGGCGCGGCGCTCGCGCGCGAGGGCGACGAGCACCAGGTGCAGGCGCGCGTGGTCTCGATCGCGCAAAGCACCGAGCTCGGGACCGTGTACAGCCCTGAGGAGGTCGTCGAGTTGGCCAACACGGCCCACGCCCACGGACTCGTGCTCCACGTCGACGGCGCCCGTCTGTCCAACGCGGCGGCCGCCCTCGAGCTGCCGCTCCGGGCCCTGACCACCGAGGTCGGGGTCGACATCGTCTCCTTCGGGGGGACGAAGAACGGCCTGCTGGGGGCGGAGGCGGTGGTCTTCCTGACCCCCGAGCTTGCCGAGGGCTTCCTCTATCTCCGCAAGCAGTCGCTCCAGCTCGCGTCGAAGATGCGCTTCCTGGCGGTGCAGCTCGACGCGCTCCTCACTGACGAGCTCTATCTCCGGCTCGCCGCGCACGCCAACGCGATGGCTGCGCGTCTCGCGGCCGCCGTCGGTCCGCTCCCGGGGATCACCATCACCCGGCCCGTGGAGGCGAACGCGGTGTTCGCCCTCTTGCCCCCCGGCGTCGTTGAGCGCCTCCAGGAGCGCTTCGCCTTCTACGTGTGGGACGAGCGGTCCGGCGAGGTGCGCTGGATGTGCTCGTGGGACACGACCGCCGAGGACGTTGACGCATTCGCCGCGGCCGTGGCGGAGGTGGTCGCCGGCGCCGCCGCCGCGTCGGCGAGGCCCGTCAGCGCACGCTGATCTGCTCCACACGGCTGGTGACCGTCCGCGGAGTGCCGGGCGGTAGGTGGGCGAAGGCTGCTGGATAGCTCCACTGCAGCCTGACCGAGCCGCTCCCGCCGAACTTGATGGGAACCTCGAAAGCGCTGGCCGATCCGGTGACGGTGACCGTCCGCACCGTCGTCCAGGCGCCGCGCGAGGCGGACTGGAACTGGATCCTGACCGGCTGCGCCGAGCCGGTGTCGTGCTCGGCGTAGGCGGCGGGCCGTAGGTACCCCCAGATCACGAGTGCTCGCCCGCGCGGCGCCGAGGTGACGGGCAGATACATGGGCAGCCGGAACGCTGCGTAGCCGGGCTTGGGGGTGCCGTTCAGGAAGACCAACCCGCTCGAGAAGCCGCTTTCGTTCGGGTTGGTGGCTGGCCCCGGCGCGTCGTAGAGCAGGTACTGCGCGTCGGAGCGAACCCGGCGATCGCGCCACTCGATGTACTCGGCCCAGTTCAGGTAGTACGCCGCCGAGGTGGGGCTGAGGAAGACACACCCGCAGGTCCCCGGCGGCGGGTTGGTCTGGAAGCCAAACTCGGTGTCGTAGACGGGGAACTGCCGGCTCGAGCCGTACACCGCGACCAGGCGGTCGAGGGTGGGCTCGAGCGAGTGCAGATCGGCAAGCCCAGCCCAGTCGGGCTCGTTGGCCGGAGTGGCGAGGTCGGGCCGGGCGACCTGGCCCGGGGTGTAGAGATGCGCCGCGAACCCGCTGGCGTCGAAGAGCGCTGGGTTCTGGGAACGGAACTGCTGCGAGGCGGTGGGCGTCATGGGGCACCGGCGCGCCGCCGCCGCGGCGCCGCGCAACTGCTGGTAGCTCGAATCCACGCAGTAGAGGGCGCGCAGGAAGCGCAGCGGCACCATGCCGTTGGCGACGCCGGGTATGTTGGCGCCGCGGGGCGCCGTCTCGCCGATGACGATGGTGTCGGCGCCGTGGCCGGTGCTGTGCAGGGCCGACCAGGCGCTGTCGACGAGGCCGCGGTAGAGGTACGGCGCGACCTCGGTCGTCCCGACCGCCTGCGGGGCGAGGTTGTAGCCGTAGTTGGGCTCATCCCAGATCGACCAGAATTTGACGTCCGGTAGCGGCGACGAGCTCCCCGGAGGGGTGTAGTGGCCGTCGTAGCGCGTGCCCACGGCCTTGACGAAATCGCCGAACTGCTGGGCGGAGGGATCGAAGACGCCCGGCTTGTGGGTGGCCGTCCTCTTCGCTGCCGGGGCGGCTGCCCACACGGGCGCCGGGCCGGTGAGCAGGAAGTAGACGCCCATCCCGCGCGCCGCGGCGGCGCGGACGGCGGCGTCGTAAGGAGCCCACAGGGCGTCCGGATAGGCGGTCGGGCTGGTGGCGTTGAAGCCCGACGGCTCCGTGCGCGAGAGGGGATCGGGGGCGAGCGAGCTCCATCCCATGGACATCCGCATGTCGGTGACGCCGAGCGACCGGAAGGTATCAAGGGTGCCGGTGGGGTTGGAGAGGAGGTGCGACTGGTCCTGGAAGATCGTCGTCAGGTTCGGGCCGAGGCCCTGGGGGCGGGGCTTGGAGGCGGCGCCACAGCCGGCACACGCTGCGGCCGCGACGGCGGCCACGAGGAGCGTCATGGCCTTGGCTGGGCTGGCTGTCACAGCCCGCGCCTACCCGGAATATGGGTTTGTGAACATGTTGCTCTTGGGCCGCGCCCGCGTCCAGCGACGAGCGCCTTGCCGCCCGGATCGACTTCGTGCAGGTGACGACGCGCAGGGTGACGGCAGGACACAAGCCAAAGCAACGGACCCGCTTGATCACGTCTCGGGCGCAATTCTCGCCCTTGTCACTCTGCTCGACGTCCTGCCCACGTTCCAGCGAGCTCCGGTCAAGTGCGCGAAGCCTCCGCACATGCTCGTCCGCTTCGCGTTCTACGGCACCCGGCAGGCCGTGCCGCGTGCCATCGCCGTTTACAACGTGTCGTGCGACGTGGTTGGGCTCGCGATCGGCGGCCGGCCGGAGCCCGATCTCACGTTCGGGCCCCGGGAATCGAGGCAGCCTGGGAGCCGGCGCGCAGATCAGGGCGCTGCTCTCCTTCGCGCCCAGGCCCTGACCCCGCCGCTACCCTCTGCGCCGAGCCCACGACGCGAGAGGACCGAGATGGCCGAGACCGCGACATCCGAGACGCCGACGCTGTTCGTTTGCCATGGCGATGACGGCGGGCCAAAGATGCATCCTTGCCGCCGCGTCCAGGAGGCGCTCCGCGCCTCGGGCATCGAGTACGAGAAGGTAATCGCCGCGCACGGCAGTCCGATCCCCTTCCTGCGCAAGGGTTCCCGGGACGAGTTGCAGGACGCGACAGGGGCCAAGAA
>JALYZL010000408.1 GCA_030948875.1 Actinomycetota bacterium | reverse complement strand
GCGGGCACCCGAAGAACGACCCGGTGAACGTCCCCGCGGCCTAGGTGAGAAGGGCCACGGCGACGGGAAGTAACGTTGAGACAGGCTTCATGCTCCGCGCCACCCTATCCGGCGCGAAGCGCCGCGTTGACACCACCTCAACAAGGACTACCTCAAAGACCATGAGCACGACGACGACGGCACACGAGCAGCAGGTAATCGACAGCGTCCCCAAGCAGCTCTACATCGACGGCGAGTGGCGCGACGGCGGGGTGGGAACCCTGGCGGTGGAGGACCCGGCTACCGGCGAGACGCTGGGCGAGGTCGCCGACGCATCGGTGGAGGACGCCAAGGCCGCGCTCGACGCCGCCGTGCAGGCGGGCCCTGACTTCGCCGCCCATCCGCCCCGCGAGCGCGGCGAGATCCTCCGCCGTGCCTATGAGGGGATCATCGCGCGCCAGGACGACCTCGCGCTGCTGATGACCCTCGAGATGGGCAAGCCGATCAGCGAGTCCAAGGCCGAGGTCGTCTATGCGGCCGACTTCCTGCGCTGGTTCTCCGAGCAGGCAGTGCGGATCGACGGCCGTTTCTCATCCGCGCCCAATGGCCAGAGCCGACTCATGACCATGAAGCAGCCGGTCGGGCCGTGCCTGCTCATCACCCCGTGGAACTTCCCGATGGCGATGGGGACGCGCAAGATCGGCCCCGCAATCGCGTCCGGGTGCACGATGGTCGTCAAGCCGGCGCAGCTGACGCCCCTGTCGATGCTCATGCTCGCGAGCATCCTCGAGGAGGCCGGGCTTCCGGGCGGCGTCCTCAACCTCATCACCGCATCATCCTCGAGCAAGACGACGGGGCCCTTGGTCGCCGATCCGCGCCTCCGCAAGCTCTCATTCACCGGCTCCACCGAGGTCGGACGCACGCTGATGGGCCAAGCCTCGGAGAACCTCCTACGGCTCTCGATGGAGCTCGGCGGCAATGCGCCCTTCATCGTCTTCGAGGACGCCGACTTCGACGCCGCCGTCGACGGTGCGGTGATCGCCAAGATGCGCAACATCGGTGAGGCCTGCACCGCCGCCAACCGCTTCCACGTCCACGAGTCGATCGCCGATCGGTTCGCCGAGGCCCTCGCCCAGCGGATCGGCGCCATGAAGGTCGGCCGCGGAACCGAAGACGGCGTCCAGGTCGGACCGTTAATCAACGCCAAGCAGCGCGACAAGGTGGCCGCGCTCGTCGAGGACGCCGTCAAGCGCGGCGCCCGCCCGCTCGTCGGCGGTCACGTCATCGACGGTCCCGGCTACTTCTACGAGCCCACCGTCCTCGCCGAAGTGCCCGACGGCGCCGAGCTCCTGCGCGAAGAGATCTTCGGGCCGGTGGCGCCCATCACGCCCTTCGCCACCGAGGAGGATGCCATCGCGGCGGCCAACGACACCGAGTTCGGACTCGTTGCCTACCTGTTCACCACCGACATCAAGCGCGCCCTGCGCGTCACCGAGGCGCTCGAGACCGGCATGGTCGGCCTCAACCAGGGCATCGTCTCCAACGCCGCCGCCCCCTTCGGCGGGGTAAAGCGCTCCGGCTTCGGCCGCGAAGGCGGTTACGAGGGGATCGAGGAGTACCTGGAGACCAAGTATGTGGCGGTGAGCGTTTAGGGCCGCTCCCCGGCCCCCGCCACCGCCGGCAAGATCGACTACCGTAGGATGATGAGCACTTCGGACTCGGATGCCAAGGCAATCACCCCCGAAGGGCTGGTTGCGCTCGAGGCCGAGCTGGCCGAACTCGAAGGGCCGGCCCGGCGCGCGATGGCCGCGCGCATCCTCGCGGCGCGCGAGCTCGGGGACCTGAAGGAGAACGCCGAGTACCACATCGCCAAGGAAGACCAGGCGCACCTGGAGACGCGGATCCAGCGCCTCCAACAGCGTCGGCGCGAAGCCGTGGTCGTCGAGGCCAGGGTCGATGACGTCACCTTTGGCTTCGGCCGCACCGCCGAGGTGCTCGACGAGGTGAGCGGCAAGGTTCACACATGGACGATCGTCGGCTCGACCGAGGCCGACCTCGCTCACGGCAAGCTCTCGGCCGAGTCGCCGGTGGCCAAGGCGCTCATCGGCCACGTTCCCGGCGACTCGATCGAAGTGCAGACGCCACGCGGCCCGCACAAGTTCCGGGTCCAGGCGCTTGTGTCCTGAGCCGGAGCGCGACCGGCCCGTTTGCGGGATAAACGCGCAGACCTGCTAGCTTGAGGAGTGCGGTCGGCGCCGTCGGCCGCGAGGCAGCTCGCTTGGGTCCCGCGCAACCGGCGCGGTTCGGGTCAGCAATAGCCTCCCGAACCGTACCGTCGTGGCCCTCCGCTGCGGCCGAATAGGAGTATTCCTTGTCAACTCAGCCGTGCGCCGATATCGGCGCATCTTTCGCCGACCTGGGCGTGTCGGGAGCCGTTGCAGACGCGCTCGCCGCCCGCGGCATCAACGAACCCTTTCCCGTCCAGCAACTCGTCATCGGCGACGTGCTCGCCGGCCGCGACGTGCTCGTGCGCTCCCCGACCGGGTCGGGCAAGACGCTTGCCTTCGCCGTTCCCATGGTCGACCGCATCGAGGCGAACCACGCCGGGCGTCCCGCCGCCCTGATCCTCGCGCCGACCCGGGAGCTCGTCTCCCAGATCGCCGAGGAGATGTACTCGGTCGCCCATGCGCGCGCCCTGCGCGTCTCCACCGTCTATGGCGGCGTCGGCCTGACGCGCCAGGCCAAGGAGGCCGCGCGCTCGCACATCATCGTCGCCACCCCTGGCCGGCTCGAGGATCTGCTCGCGCGCGGAGCGTTCACGCTCGACCGCATTCGCGTGCTCGTCCTCGATGAGGCCGACCGCATGCTCGACATGGGCTTCCTGCCCGCCGTCGAACGGATCGTCCGCCAGTGCCCCCGTGACCGCCAGACGCTGTTCTTCTCCGCCACCCTCGACGGCCAGGCGGGCCGGGCGGCGGCGGCGTTCACGCGCGACCCGGTCACGCGCGAGCACGCCGACCAGACCACCGACTCCGCGCCCGAGATCGAGCATCGCTTTCGCGAGGTCGAGCACTCGTTCCGCCTCGAGGCGCTCGTGCAGGAGCTCCGAGCTGACCGCGATCTGGCCCTCGTGTTCGTGCGCACCAAGCGCGGCGCCGACCGCCTCGTCAAGCGGCTCGGCCATCACGGGGTCGACGCCGTCGCCATGCACGGCAACAAGTCCCAGAGCCAACGCGAGAAGGCGCTCGCCCGCTTCGAGTCCGGACAAGTCGCGACCCTGGTAGCCACTGACGTGGCAGCGCGAGGTATCGACGTCGACCGAATCTCGCACGTGATCAACTACGACGTGCCCGACGACCGCGACGCCTACGTGCACCGCACCGGCCGCACTGGCCGCGCCGGCCGCGGCGGAGTCGCCCTCACGTTCATCTCGGCGGAGGAGCGCGGCGACATCGTGCGACTGGCCCGCGACCTGGGAATCGACCACGGTCTCGCGGGCGGAGCCGCCAGGACCGGCGCCGGCCGGCCCGTGGATCTTCGGCGCCAGCCGAAGTCCGAAGGCCCGAAGGGCCCGACCGCCGCCCCGGTCAGCCGGCAGCAGGGCCACGGCCGAAACCGCCCCCGGAACCAGAACCGGAATCGGCGTCGCCCAGACTCACGACGAGCACCCGCCCGCTAGCCCGACCGATGGCCCGGGCAACCCGGGAGATCCCCTCAGCCGCGGCAGCGTCGAGCACCTCAGGCGCGATCAGGTCATACGTGCGTCCAGCGCGTACCACCTGACCGCCCCCGGCGAGGACGTTGCGCACCCAGTCGGACTCCTCGCCGTAGAGGACCGCGACGGCCAGCCTGCGATCGCGCTTGAAGGCGAGTACGGGTGTGCGGTAGGTCCGTCCCGACCGGCGGCCGCGATGGCAGATCACCGCCCACGGAGGCAGGATCCAGGCCCATTGGCCCTGGATCGGATTAGTGATCGCGCGGTTGAAACGCGCGAGCTTGCGGCGGAACTTGGGGGGCACGGCGCGAGCCTAACCGAACACGACCAGGCCCTGCGGCGGGCGCTGGCGTCGCGCGCACGCGCGGGCAATCCGTATCCCACCCGCGCAAGACCCTGGCCTGCACCTGTACCCTCAGTCGCGGGTATGGCGTACGCCGAGCAGAGCCCAAGGCCCAGGGGTCCGATAAATGAGCATGCCCCTGCGCTCGCCCAGGAGTGGCGAGTGCTCACGCGAGCCGCAACCGGGGTCGCGCTCCTCACCGCGCCGGCGTTCTTCCTGGTCATGTTCGACACCGACCATGCCAGCCTCGCGCTTTCGCTCATCGTCACCATCTTCGCGGTGCTCGTGTTCCGCGGCCTCGTCGAGGTCGTGGCGCGCAAGCTCATCCCCTCCCCCACTCTGTACGGCACTGATGAGAGCCTGCGCAGGGACGACCTCGTCGCCCGCCGGCGCTACTGGTACTGGCGCACTAAGTTCCGGCGGCTGCCCGTCTTGGTGGCGATCGTCCTCGTCCTGCTCGGTCTGTGCCAGGCTCTGTTCGCCTTCTCAGGCGTTTCGAGCTCGTTCTTCAATCCCTTCCCGGCGCTGCGCCAGCTTTTCCCCGCCGGGACCCTGCCACAGCTCGGGCTCGTGTTCGTGCAGCTCCCGATGCTCCTGTTCATCAACTTCTTCATCTTCTTCGGGCCGTTCCTGTTCATGGCGATCCGGCAGATCCGCAGCTACGAGCCCGGGGACGCGACCTGGGGCGTGAAGATCGACGACGTCCGCGGTCAAGCCGAGGCCAAGGAGGAGATCACGCGCGTGATCACCCTGTGGCAGTCGGGCGAGGAGTTCGAGAAGGCGGGCGGCAAGCGCGAGCGCGGCCTCCTCTTCCTCGGCGCCCCCGGGACGGGAAAGACGATGATCTCCAAGGCGATCGCGACGAACTTCAATTGCCCGTTCGTGACCATTCCTGGCTCGGGCTTCGCCGGCATGTTCATCGGCATGGACGCGATCACTGTCCAGTACCTCGCGCATAAGGCGCGCAAGCTCGCCAAGAAGTGGGGCGGCCAGTGCATCGTCTTCATCGACGAGATCGACGCTGTGGGAATGCGTCGCCAGGCGCTCCAGGGCGCGCCCGCCACCACCACGCCGAGCTCGGTCAACGAGCTCGCTTCGCTGATGCCCTCGGGCGACCTGGTGGTCGAGTCGCGGGCGTGGCGCGAGCAGCTCTTCGCACAGCGTGCCGAGACGCCACAGATCGGATTTGTCGCGCGCGCGAGCGAGCGCATCCGTGGCATCTATCCCGGCTTCGGGATGGGGGGCATGGGCGGCCAGGCCCTCAACCAGCTACTCGTGGTCATGGACGGCATCGACGAGCCGCCGATGCTCAAGAAGTACTTCACCAACCGGATCAACACCTTCCTCGACGCGATGTTCGTCGTCCCCTCGAAGCTCGGGCGGGCCTCGCTACGCCTGAGCCCTCCGCCGCCGCGGCCCGAGCAGATCTACTTCATCGGCGCCTGCAACGTGCCCATCGACGTGCTCGACCCGGCGCTCACCCGCCCCGGGCGGATGGGTCGCCACATCTGGTTCCGGACGCCGACCAAGGACGACCGGCTCGACATCTTCGATCTCTACCTGAACAAGGTCGATCACGAGCCCGATCTCGATACCGATCACCGGCGGGACGAGCTCGCGCGGATCACCAACGGCTACTCCCCCTCGATGATCGAGCAGTGCTGCTCGATGGCGCTCACGCTCGCCCACTCCGAAGGGCGGCGCACGTTCGGCTGGTACGACATCGTCGAGGCAATGACCACGGTCGAGACGGGCACGGCGCAGAACATCGACTACATCCAGGAGGAGACCCGCGCGGTCGCGATCCACGAGGCTGGGCACGCCGCAGCGGGACACGTGTACCTGGAGAAGGAGCTCCTCTCGACCCGGCTCTCGATCCGCAAGCGCGGAGGCATGCTCGGCCACTACCAGAGCATGGAGAAGGACGAGCGCTTCTCGCACTTCCGCGGCTACGTGATGGGCCGGCTGATCATGACGCTGGGCGCGATGGCGGCCGAGCAGGTGTTCTACGGCGAGAACTCGCAGGGCGTGAGCGGCGACGTCTTCCAGGCGACCACGACGGCGGCGGCGATGGTCGGCGTCTGGGCGATGGGCCCCGTTCCCATCACCATCGACCAGAGTCCCGACCTCGGCAAGGATGACGAGACGACCAAGCGCCTCGAGCGGATCGGAACCACGATCATGAACCGCGCCAGTGGCGCCGGGATGTTCAGCGACGATCTTCTCAGCGCGGTCCTCCGAGACCAGGACAAGCGGCGCGGTGCGGCCCAGATCCTCGGCCAGGCCTACGTCACCGCGTACGCGCTGATGGCCGCCAACAAGGACGCGATCGGGAAGATCGCCACCGAGCTGGCCGAGCGCAAGGAGCTCTACGGCGACGAGGTCACCGACCTCCTCAACAGAGCTGGGCTCGAGCGTCCCGACATTGACCTGCACGACCACAGCACCTGGCTGGCCGCCGCATGAGCGAGGCGCCCACCAGCGGGACGCCCCGCCCCGTCTCGGCCACCGACGAGCAGGCCGCCGATACGGGCCTGCGGGCCGGCATTGGCCTTGCCCGGCGGCGGGCAGCCGTCGCACCCGCCTCCCCCCACGCCGAACGCTTCCGCCTGGCGGGCGGCGTGCTCGGCATCCTCGCGATCGGAGCGATCGTGATCGCCATCATCGCGCTCTCCGGCGGACGACCGGTGTCACGACCCTGGTCGGCGTTCAAGCCGCAGTTCAGCGGCGTCGCGGGCGCCCGCGAGATCGCCAACTACATCTCCCCCGGGTACCGGATCTCTCCCACCCAGCAGCTCGCGGTGATCAACATCTCGAGCAACCTCGACGGCTCGACCCTCATCCTCAAGGAAGGTCCGAACAGCGCCGACACCGGAGTCCTGACGGGCACCACCCTCGTCTACCAGTTCTGCGGGCTCGGGCCGGCCTGCTCGATCCCCGGCCAGCCCTCAGCGACGCGCCTGCTCCTCGTGCGCCTCGAGGCCTTCGAGCTCGCGCTCTACAGCATGCATTACCTGAACGTCGACAACGTTGTGTCGATCCTGCCTCCCGCCGTCCAGCAAGTGGGGAACGCCTCGAACGGCGGCACCGGGACGCTCTCCACCACGCCGCCCGCATCGCTGGGTAAGACGATCGTCGCGGTCGAGTTCAACCGCCATGAGCTCGCGCCTCTGCTCTCGCAACCGGTAACGGACTTCTTCCCCACCCGGCCGCCCGCGCTCGGCGGGGTCCCGACGTCCCAGGCGATCGCCACCATGGACTACATCTCCGCCAACCAGCTCTTCACCCCCAGCACCGAGACTGGGCAGGACGGTACCCAGTACCTCGTGCTCAGTCAGCTCCCGGCCCAGTGACGTCCTTCTCGGTCGCCTCCCCGCGGGGCTCGTAACCGGGGCACTGAAGCACCGGCACCCGCGGGTAGCGCGGAAAGCGATCCGGTTCGGTTCGCGAACGGCGGCACAGCGAGAAAACCGAACCGCGCGTGTTGGGCACGAGCTGCTGGTGGCTACAGCTGTCGCACAGACCGGCGGATTGCGAGGCGGCCATCTCGATCGATTCTCGCAGCGCGGCGCCCGTGCACGGCGCACCAAGCGGTGGCCTGAGACACTGCGCGCCATGCCTGAACGACCCCAGGAGCTCGCCGCCAAGGGAGGCGAAGCCTCCCCGCGATCTCGGGGACCGTCCGGGTCCCTTGGACCGTCCGGGTCCCTTGGACCGTCCGGGTCCCTTAAGGGCGCGAAGCGCCCCATCTCCTGGGTCGGCTGGGGGAATCCGGCGGACGCGGTGCAGCTGCCAGAGGGCGCGGAAGAGCTGCTCCAGCGGGCGCTCGGCGTGCGCGGCCCCTCCGCTGTGGCGGTAGATCTCGACGCCGTGCGTCTTCCTGACGCGAGCCTCCCGCCGACTGCCTTGCCGCGGCTAACGGCAGCGCTCGGCGATCCCAACGTCCGTGAGGACCGCGAGGCCCGCATTCGCCATACGCGAGGGAAGTCCACTCCGGACCTACTGCGCATCCGCGCCGGCGAGGCCGACGACGCCCCCGACGCGGTGCTCACGCCCGGCACGCACGACGAGGTTCTCGACGTGCTACGGATCTGCTCAGAGGAGCGCGTCGCCGTCGTCCCCTTCGGCGGCGGGACGTCCGTGGTGGGTGGGCTAGCGCCCAGCCGCGCGGACTTTGCGGGTGTCGTCGCGCTCGACTTGAGCCGGCTGGGCCGGCTCCTCGCCGTCGATTCCGAGTCGCGGACCGCCACGCTTGAGGCGGGGTTGCGCGGCCCCGAGGCGGAGGCGCTCGTGGGCGAGCGCGGGTTCACCATCGGCCACCATCCGCAATCGTTCGAATACGCCACCATCGGCGGCTTCGCCGCTGCCCGCTCGAGCGGGCAGGCATCGGCCGGGTACGGGCGCTTCGACGAGCTCGTGCTCGCGCTCCGGGTTGCCGCACCCGCGGGAACCCTCGAACTCGGCAGGGCGCCCAGGTCGGCGGCCGGACCCGATCTGCGTCAGCTCCTGCTCGGGTCCGAGGGCGCCTTCGGAGTCATCACCGCAGCGACCGTTCACGTCCGCCCGGTCCCCGAAGAGCGCGTCTACGAAGGCTGGCGCCTACCGTCGTTCGCCGCCGGGGCCGCAGCGCTGCGCCGGCTCGCCCAGGATGGCCCGCTCCCCACCGTGCTGCGCCTCTCCGACGAGGCCGAGACGGCGCTGAACCTCGCTGAGCCGGCGAAGCTCGGAGCGGGGACGGCGGGCGGCTGCCTGGCCATCGCCGGCTACGAGGGGAAGGCCGGCGACGTAGAGCACCGACGCGCCAGGGCCTCGGCGACGATCCGCGACTGCGGGGGCAAGCCCGATGCCGGGGCCGGCGAGAGCTGGCTGCGGGGGCGCTACCACGGGCCGTATCTCAGGGACGCCCTGCTCGACGCCGGCGCCCTCGTCGAGACACTCGAAACGGCGTGCTTCTGGTCGCGGCTCGAGGGGCTGTACGGCGCGGTGTCCGATGCGCTCCGGCGGTGCTTGAGTGAGCAGGGCACGCCGCCCCTCGTCCTCTGCCACATCTCCCACGTGTACGCCGCGGGGGTGTCGCTGTACTTCACCGTTGCCTGCGCAGAGCTCGAGGATCCCGTGGCCCAGTGGCGGGAGGCGAAGGCGGCTGCCTCGGACGCCATTCTCACCGCCGGGGGCACGATCAGCCACCACCACGGCGTGGGCTCAGATCACCGCCCCTGGTACGCGCGCGAGATCGGCGAGCTCGGCGTCGAGGTGCTCCGCGCGGTCAAGTCCGCGCTCGACCCCGCCGGGATCCTCAACCCCGGCGTTCTCATCCCCTGAGCGTTCGGGGGCGCGGTGGGCCGCCCGGGGGCGCACCCGCCCGGGGCGCACTATACTTTATGAAGTATGCGGACGTTCCGGCGCTTGCTCAGCTTCCTTACGCCCTATCGCCGGGGCGTCTACTGGTCCTTCGCGCTCGCCTTCGGCGCGATGGTCGCGACCGTCCTGATCCCGTATCTGACGGGCCGAGCGATCAACGCCATCCGCGCTCATCAGCACCACACGCTGACTGTGCTGGCGGTCCTCATCGCCGCCGCTGCGGTCGGACGGCTGGTGCTCAGCGTCCTGCGACGCCTGGTCGCCGGCC
Source organism: Actinomycetota bacterium (assembly GCA_030948875.1). Taxonomy (GTDB): domain Bacteria; phylum Actinomycetota; class Thermoleophilia; order Solirubrobacterales; family Solirubrobacteraceae; genus Palsa-465. The sequence continues at coordinate 4,824 of JALYZL010000408.1, read as the reverse complement.
AGGTGTCGCTGGCCGTCGAGTACGACCTGCGAGCGGCGTTCTACGGCCACCTCCAGCGCCTCGAGCTCGGATTCTTCGACCATCAGCAGACGGGACAGCTGATGTCGCGCGGGACGGTCGACCTGCAAGCGGTGCGCTTCTTCCTCGGCTACGGCCTGGTGCTCATCGGCCAGTCGGTGCTCACCATCCTCCTCGCGGCGGCCGCGATGTTCGCCATCAAGCCCGGCCTCGCCGCCATCTCGCTCGCCCCCGTGCCCTTCGTCATCCTCATCGCCGATCGCTACGGCCGGCGCTCGCGGCCCGCGCTCCAGGAGGTGCAGCAGCGGCTCGGCGAGTTGACCGCCGACGCCGAGGAGAACATCTCCGGCGTCCGCGTCGTCAAGGCGTTCGCCCGCGAGGAGCGCCAGCGCGAGCGCTTCCGCGCGTCGGCGACGCGGGTGTTCGATCAGGCCGTGTATGCGACCCGGCTCGAGGCCCGGTATACGCCGATGATCAGCTTCCTCCCCAACCTCGGGCTCGCGGCGATCCTCCTCGTCGGCGGCCGCGAGGTGATCAACGGCTCGCTCAACGTCGGTGACTTCACCGCCTTCTACGCCTATCTGCTGATGCTCATCTCGCCGATGGCACACCTCGGTTACCTGCTCAACGCCACCCAGCGGGCGACCGCGTCCGGTGCCCGCATCTTCGAGGTGCTCGACCGCGCGCCGCGGATCACGGAGCCCGCGGACGCTCCTGAGCTCCCGCCGGGGGACGGACGCGTCGAGCTCGTGCACGCCGGGCTCACCTTCGAAGGCGCGAACCATCCGGCCCTTCGGGACGCCAGCCTGGTCGTCGAGCCCGGTACCACCGTTGCCATCGTCGGCGCGACCGGGTCGGGCAAGACGACGCTGGTGTCGCTGCTCCCACGCCTCTACGATGCCACCACCGGCTGCGTGAAGATCGACGGCGCCGACGTCACCTCGGTCCGGCTCGACAGCCTGCGCAGCGCCATCGCCACGGTCAACGACGACCCGTTCCTGTTCTCGGCCAGCGCGCACGAGAACATCGCCTACGCCCGCCCGGACGCTCCCCGCGCAGCGGTGGAGCAGGCGGCGCGCCGCGCGCGGGCCGACGAGTTCATCCGCGAGCTCCCGGACGGCTACGACACCCGGATCGGAGAGCGAGGGCTGACGCTCTCGGGCGGCCAGCGCCAGCGGATCGCCATCGCCCGCGCCATCCTCGCTGACCCGCGCGTCCTCATCCTCGATGACGCCACCTCCTCGGTCGACGCCTCGACCGAAAGGGAGATCAAGGCCGCTCTGGATGAGGTGATGGCGGGACGGACGACGTTCGTGATCGCCCACCGCCTCTCGACGATCACCCTGGCCGACGAGATCGTCGTCCTCGACGGCGGCCGGATCGCCGACGTGGGCACCCACGCTGACCTCCTCGAGCGCTCCCCGCTGTACCGAGAGATCGTGGAGGAGGGACGGCCCGAGCGAGCATTCCTGACCGAGCGCGCGGAGGCGGCAGGCCGATGAGCGCGACCGCGTCATCGCCCCGGCTCGCCGAGCTCCGTCGCCGGCTGCAGCAGACGGGCGGCCGGCGGCGCAAGCTGCGTGGCCTCGCCCTGCTGCTGCGTCCCTATCGCTGGCGCGTCCTGGCGATGTTCATCTCTCTGCTCGCTGCGACCGCCGCGGCGCTGGCCCCAGCGCCCTTGGCCAAGCTCGCGATCGACGACGGCATCAACCACCACGACGTCGGTGCGCTCGACATGATCGTGCTCGCCTTCCTCGCCTCCGCGGCGGTGTACTGGATCGCCACGTACCTGCAGACCTACCTTGTCGGCTGGGTCGGGCAGCGGGCGCTGCGCGATCTCCGGCTCCAGCTCTTCGAGCACCTCCAGTCGCTGTCGATCGGCTTCTACTCGCGGGGTCGCGCCGGCGTGATCATCTCCCGGTTGACCAACGATGTCGAGGCCCTCGACCAGCTCATCTCCGACGGCCTGGCGACGCTATTCCAGTCCTCGCTCATGCTCCTCGGCGTGATCGTGATTCTCCTCGTCCTCGACCCGCACCTCGCGCTGCTGACCTTCATTACCCTGCCGATCCTCGCGATCGGCGCTTTCGCCTTCAGGATCGCCTCGGCCGACGCCTACCGGCGCACGCGCGAGAAGATCGCCTCGATCACCGGCTACCTGCAGGAGTCGCTCTCGGGCATCCGCGTCGTTCGCTCCTTCGGACAGGAGCGCGCCCACATCGCGCGGTTCGCCGGGCTGGGCGAGGAGAACCGGGCGGCAAACATGACCACGGTCTACTTGGGCGCCGCCTACTTCCCGCTCGTGGAGCTCCTCTCGGGGCTCGTCACCGTTGAGATCCTGGTCATAGGGGGGCTCGAGGTGATCAACGGCCACGCCTCGACGGGGGTTGTGTTCGCCTTCATCGCCGCGCTGAACAACTTCTTCAACCCGATCCAACAGCTCTCCCAGCTCTACACCACCTACCAGTCAGGGATGGCCGCGCTCGACAAGATCTTCCAGCTCCTCGACGAGGAGCCCGACCTCCGGGACGCGGCCGACGCCACCCCGCTCCCCCGCGTGCGCGGTGAGGTGCGCCTCGATCACGTCTCGCTCCGGTACGGACCCCACGTCGAGGACGCCGCCTGGGCGCTGCGGGACATCGACCTGACCATCGCGCCCGGCCAGACCGTCGCCCTGGTGGGATCTACGGGGGCCGGCAAGTCCTCCCTCGTCAAGCTCGTCATGCGCTTTTACGACCCCACCCTCGGCCGCGTCCTCGTCGACGGCCACGACCTCCGCGACGTGACGGCCGAGTCCCTGCGCTCCCAGATGGGCATCGTGCCCCAGGAGGGGTTCCTGTTCAGCGGCACCGTGCGCGAGAACATTGCCTTCGGACGACCGGAAGCGACCGACGCGGAGGTCTTCGCCGCGGCCCGCGCTGTGGGCGCCGACTCGTTCATCGCCGCGCTCGACCACGGCTTCGAGACCGAGGTCGGCGAGCGCGGCGCCCAGCTCTCGGCCGGCCAGCGCCAACTCATCGCCTTCGCCCGCGCCCTCGTCGCCGATCCCCGCCTCCTCATCCTCGACGAGGCGACATCCAACGTCGACGTTCACACCGAGACCAGGATCGAGGAGGGCCTGCGCCGCCTCCTCATGGGCCGCACCGCGATCGTCATCGCCCATCGACTGTCCACCATCCGCTACGCCGACCGCATAATCGTGCTCGAGCACGGCACCATCGTCGAACAGGGCACCCACGCCGAGCTCCTCGACGCGGGCGGGCGCTACACGGAGCTGTACCGCGACTGGGCGGAGCAGGCGGCGGCTTGACGGGGCGACGCCAGAGCCGGATGCGGGCGGCGGCCCCACCATCGGCCTCTGAGGGTTAGAACTGGGGAACAGGGATTTGAACCCCGACTTCGACGTCCAGAGCGTCGCGTGCTGCCATTACACCATTCCCCATCGAGCATGGTGCCGAGGCCGAGTATAGGTAAGTCCGTCCGACGATCCTGCGAACATATGTTCGTGGCAACGACACGGGCGGCCATTGCAGAGCTTTACGCGTCCGGGCTCACGATTCCGGTGATCGCTCGCCAGCTCGACCTCGCTCCGACGACCGTGAGCTATCACGTCAAGCGGCTCGCAGGAGGCACCAATACCGAGGAAAGCGATGCCAAGGCTCCCCCAGACGGGGTCGTTTCCGACGTCCCGACGCGCCGGCAGGTCGCCACAATGCTGGCGGCCGGCGTTGCTCGGGCCGAGATCGCCCGGCGGCTTGGAATCTCAAAAGCGACCGTCAGCTACCACGCACGCCGCCTCGGCGAGACGATCGACGAGCGCTGCGCCCGCAGATACGACTGGGAAGCCGTCCAGCGGTACTACGACGAGGGCCACAGCGTTCGGGACTGCATGAAGGCGTTCGGCTTCTCCGCCGCTAGCTGGTTTGACGCAGTCAACCGCGGCGCGCTCGTTGCTCGCCCGAGCGCCACGCCGATCTCTGAGCTGTTGGTAGCCGGCACCTACCGCGGCCGTTTCAACTTGAAGGCTCGTCTGGTCAGAGAGGGACTGAAGCGCAACAGGTGCGAGCAGTGCGGGCCGATCGACTGGCGCGGTCAGCCGCTGACCCTTGCGCTCCACCACGTCAACGGCCAGCGACACGACAATCGCCTCGAGAATCTCATGCTGCTGTGCCCGAACTGCCATAGCCAAACCGACAACTACGCCGGCCGTAACGGGCACCGGCACGAGGGTTAGTCTTAGCTACTGTGCCCTTGTTGCGCGTCCTCGGCATCCCCCTCGACCCGCCCCAAGCCATCGTCAGCCGGGTCCTGTCGGACCTCGGCGCAATCGCCCGCGCCGCGCGGGAGGCACCGGCCCAGCTCGACAGGATGCTCGAGCTTGGTGAGGAGATCGTCGATATCGGCCGGGCCGTGCTCGAGATCGCCGAGCGGCTCGACGAGCGCGCCGCTGCGATCCTCGTGCTCGGCGCGCGCCTCGACGCCCGCGCCGAGGCGATCCTCGAGCTCGGGGCGCGGCTCGACGGCCGTACCAATGAGCTGATCGACCTCGGTATCCGCATGCACAAGCTCGGCGACCGCGTCGACGCGCGCGGCGCTGAAGTCGCCGGTCAGGCAGGCGCGGTGGTCGAGACCGCGACCGAGCTGATCACCGTACTGCCGACGCTCGAGCGCGCCCTCCAGCTCGCGACCCCGCTCGAGGGCGCCATCGACCGCTTCGGGCGGCTCGTCGACCGGCTCCCGGGAGGCCGGCGGGCGGATGTCGGAGCGGCGCAGACCCCCCGCCTCGAGGCCGGGCCGCCTCTGGCA
>JALYZL010000402.1 GCA_030948875.1 Actinomycetota bacterium | reverse complement strand
CCGTGATCCTCGACGCCGGCGTGGGGACGGCCTCAGACGCCGCCCTGGCGATGGAGCTAGGCTGCGACGCCGTGCTCTGCGCCAGCGCCATCTCCCGGGCCCACGACCCCGTCGCCATGGCCCGCGCGATCGCCATCGCCGTCGAGGCCGGGCGCCTCGCTCGCGGCGCCGGGCGCATCCCCCGCCGCCGCTACGCCGAGGCATCCACCACCGATGCGGGGCTCGCCGACCTGAGGCCCGATGCCGTGAGCGCCGAATGAGCTTCGAGCCGCTGATCGACCGCTGGGAGGCAGCGTGGTCGAGCAAGGACCCCGAGGCCTTCGAGGGCGTCTGCTCCCCTCAGGTCCACTACGAGGATCCGACCACAACCGAACCGCTCGAGGACCTCGAAGCCCTCGTCGCCCACGCCGAGCGGCTTTGGGCCGCGTTCCCCGACACACGCCTCGACCGTACCGGCGAGCGCCTCTCGGGCGAGCGCTTCTTCGCCGCCCCGAGCAAGCTCCTCGGCACCCACCGCGCCGCGCTCGAGGGCCTTCCAGCGACCAACCGCTTTCTTGTCGTGCACTGCATGGTCTACGCCGAGGTCAAGGACGACCTCGTCTTCCGCGCGCGCGTGTTCTTCGACCTCTACGACGCCGCGGTCCAGCTCGGGGTCCTTCCCGCCCACGGGGGCCTCGGAGAGAAGGCGCTCCTGATGCTCCGCGGGTTCGGGTTGCGCGGCCCAGGACGGATCAGCGGCGGCGGGGATTGACTCGCCACTTCATCACCGGAGAGGAGCTGAGCGCCGACGAGCTGCACGCGCTCCTCGATCGCGCCCTCGAGCTCAAGGCGGCGCCCCTGAGCTCCGATGCGCTGGCGCGCCAAACCGTCGCGCTGATCTTCCAGAAGCCCTCGACGCGGACGCGCGTGTCCTTCGAGGTGGGCATCGTCGAGCTCGGCGGCCACCCGGTGGTGGTGCGCACCGACGAGCTCCAGCTCAGTCGCGGCGAGACGGTCCGCGACACCGCGCTCGTGCTATCGCGCCACGTTGCCGCGATCGGGATCAGGACCGGCCCTGACGAGCTCGTACGCGAGCTGGCGCGGTACGCGACGGTGCCCGTGATCAACATGCTCACAGCCGGCCACCACCCCTGCCAGGCCCTGGCCGACCTGCTCACCCTGCGCGAGGCGTTCGGTCGCCTCGAGGGACTCACGCTCGCCTACGTTGGCGACGGAAACAACGTCGCGCGGTCGCTGGCCATCGTTGGCGCGCTGGCGGGCGTCAAGGTGCGCGTCGCTTCGCCGCCCGGGTTCATGCTCGAGCCGGTGGCGGGAGCGGAGCTCTTCACCGACCCGGCCGAGGCGGCGACGGGCGCGGACGCCGTCTACACCGATGTGTGGGTGAGCATGGGCGACGCGGAATCGGCTGGCGCCGATTCCGTTGGAAGTTCGGCTGGCGGTGGAGTCGGCGTCCGTGCCGACTCCATTGAACTTCCGGCCTCCCGAGGACCAACCATTGAGGAGCGCCGCGCCGCGCTCGCCGGCTACCAGATCGACGATGCCCTCCTTGACCGCGCGGCGCCTCATGCCATCGCGCTCCATTGCCTGCCCGCCCACGCCGGTGAGGAGATCACCGCCGAGGTCCTCTACGGCGAGCGGGAGCGGATCTGGGATCAGGTGGAGAATCGCCGGCACGCGCAGAAGGCGCTCCTCGAACTGTTGACGGGCGTGTAGCTCGCGCAAAAACCGGGCAGAACCCCTCGAGGTCGAGTAGGCTCGCGCCACAGGGAGAAGAGGATGCCAGCACCTAAGTCCAAGCCCGGATCCGGCGGATCTGGTGGCTCGAAGCGCGCGGGCACGGACGCGCCGACCGCGAGCGCCACCAAGCGGGACCTCGTCGTGCTCACGCGCGAGCGGATTCAGGACACGCTCGACGAGTTCGCGGAGCGCGGGCGCGTCACCCGCGCCGACGCCAACGACCTGGTGGCCGAGCTCGTCCGGCGCGGGCGCGAGCAGACCGATGACATCCTGAGCGAGTTCGAGCACCTGGTCGACCGCGGCCGCGACCAGCTCGAGACGGCGACCAAGAAGGCCCGTCGCGTCGAGCCCGTCGACCGCATCGTCCGCACCGCCGATCGCGCCTGGCGTACGGTCGGTGTAGGTCCCGCCTTCCCCATCCTCGGCTACGACGAGCTGACCGCGCGGCAGGTCAGCGACCGCCTCGCCGGTCTGACGCCGCCGCAGCTGCGCAAGGTGCGCGACTACGAGCGGCGCCACGCCAACCGCAAGACGGTGCTCGAGGCGATCGAGAGGGCGCTGTAGCGTGGACCGCGTCCAACGCACCCACGGGACGCCGATCAGAGCTCGTTTAGGTTAGGCTCCGCGCCTATGAGGTGCCGGATTGCCGCGTGGGCGGCTTGTTCACTGCTCGCCGCCTGCGCGATTTCCGCCTGCGGCGGCGGGTCGTCGTCGGGTAATGGGATTGACGCGAAGTCGCCGAACGAGATCGTCAGCGCCGCGCTCGGCACGATCAACAGTGCGAAATCCGCCCACATTTCGGGCCGCGTGATCAGCGGAGGCTCGCCGATCACCCTCAACCTCAGCCTGGTCTCGGGTCAGGGCGGTCGCGGTCAGATGTCAGAAGGCGGGCTGGGATTCCAGATCGAGGTGATCGGCCACGAGGTGTACATCAACGGCAGCCCTTCCTTCTGGAAGCACTTCGGAGGGGCCGCGGCCGCGCAGGTGTTCCAGGGCAAATGGCTCAAGGCGCCAACGAGCGGCCAGTTCGCATCCCTTGCCCAGCTGAGCAACCTCCACGCGCTTCTCGGCACCGTGCTCTCGACCCACGGTAGCCTCACTAAGACGGGCACCACCACGGTCAACGGGCAGAGCGCGGTGGGCGTCCGCGACACGACGAACGGCGGCACGCTCTACGTCGCCACTACCGGCAAGCCCTATCCGCTCGAGATCCTCAAGGGCGGCGGGCAGGGCGGTCGCATCGTGCTGGGGAGCTTCGACCAGCCGGTTTCGCTGACCCCCCCGGCCAACGCGATCGATATCTCGCAGTTCAAGTAGACGCGTCGAGTTGCGCGCGCTTGGCGCGCCGCTCGGCCGCCTCGCGCTTGAGCTCGGCCTGCTTGGTCGAGATCATCTCCACTTGCGCCGCACGTCGTTCCGCCGACGTCGGCCGGTGCTTCGCCGGTTGCACCGACACCGTCACCTTGTGCTTGGCTGCCATGGTCTCTCCTTGATTGGTCCCGGTCGGCGGGCCGCCGGGCCTGCTTGGACGCGAGACCCAGCCTACTCCAGTCCCAGCTCTTCTCTCATTATCCCGAAATCCAGACGCTTGCCGTTGAGGTCGCGCAGCATCTCCTCGGGCGTGAGCCGCTGGCCGTTGTGCCAGAGGATGCGTAGGGTGGCGCCGGCTTCCGGGTCTTCGAACCAGGCGGGACCGAACTGCTCGCGCAGGTGCGCGCGGAGGTGCATCTCGAGCGCCCATGCGCGCAGGTAGGCGGTGCAGTAGAAGCCGGGATCGACGTCGGCCAGGAAGGTCTGTCGCGGCCAATCGACGCGCACGGCGGCCGACAGGAGCTCGGCGTAGCAGTCCGCGAAGGCGTCAAGCCCGTCGTCGCTCGAGCCGTGAAGCTCGAGCTCGTAGGCAAACTTGGCCGTGTAGCGTCGGAGATAGACGAGACGATTCGCCCGGGCATGAGCGGCCAGGGCGCCGTCGTCGTCGACGCCGAGACGCCGGCGCAGCCATTCGGGATCCTCGGTCAGGTGCTGGAAGAGGAACGCGTATGCCTCCGTGATCGCGTTGTCGCCGAGGAGGCGGAACTCGAACGGAAGCGCCGGATCGACGTTGGCGAAGTGCTCGGTATGGCCGCCCTCGTGGAACAGGGCGGCGAAGTCGTCACGACCGCCCACGGGGGCGATCACCAGGTACACCTCGCCGGGCGCGCGGACCGGCGCACAGAAGGCGCGGGGAGACTTCTTCGGCCGTCGCTCGGTGTCGAGGATCACGCCCGGCTGGGCGGCGACATCGATCCCCAGCCCGCCCATCGTCTCGATGAAGCTCTGGGTCAGCCGGTCGGCCGGGAAGCTGGCGTCGGCCACGGCATAGCGAAAGAAGCGCGGCAGGTCCGAGCGGCGGAGCTCGTCGAAGCCGATCCCGAGGGTGCGCCGAAGCTCGGGCTCGACGAAGGTGGCGTAGCTGGCCTCCGTTGTCGCCGAGAACGCCTCCGTCTGGCGGTGCAGCGCGTCGAAGTCGACCCCCTGGAGCGCCTCGCACATGTCGCGGTAGCTCGGATATCCGAGCTCCTGCGCGAGCCCGTGCTGGTGTTCGATCACCTCGCGGTGAAGCGGGTTGAGCTCCTGCTCGATGAGGGTCAGCCTGGCCTCCTCGATCTGCGCCCGGCGCGCCGCGTCGGGCTCGTTCGCCTGGGTTACCGCCGATTCGCGGAACCCGATGCGCTCGCCGTCGAACTCGATCGACAGCTCGGCCTCGCGACGGGCGAGCTCGGCGTCGAGCGACTTGGTCGCTTGCCCGAGATGCCCCTCGACAGCGAAGTCGAGCAGCATCCGGCGCCGCCTGCGCTCATCGGTCCCCGGCGGCGGCGCCGCGGCCTGCTCGCGCAGTTCCTCGACTGCCGCCCGCGTGAACAGGGCGCCGTGCTTGGCGTAGATCGCCTCGATTTCGAACTCGTCGTTGAGGCCCGCGTAGTGACCGTAGTACGCCGTCGTCAGCTCGGCGATGAACTCCTCGGCGC
>JALYZL010000387.1 GCA_030948875.1 Actinomycetota bacterium | reverse complement strand
ACGCTACCCAGGGAATGTCGGGCCAGGTCGAGCTTGCCCGGGTTGTCAGGATTCACGGGACAGATCCGATGATCTCGTTGCAGAGGCTGACGCACTCGTTGCAGATGAACGTCCCGGGGCCAGCAATCAGCTTCGCTACTTCTTGCTGCGATATACGACAAAAGGCGCAGCGCAGCTCCAGGCGTGCTCGATCCTCTCTCACAGCCGGCGGCGCTGATGGCTCGTCAATGAAAAAGAGCGCAGGGTCGAACTCCTCGTCGAACGTGATCTCGCCGATCTCGATCGTCTCTATCGCTGCGCCTCCCACAAGCGCGGTGAGCTTCAGGATGACACCGCGGTCAGCGTCGATGTCGATCACGTATTCCTCGGCCCAGGGAAGCAGCCTGCGACGATCGGTGTGTGGAGGGTCGCGAATCGCCCCTGTCGCTCTAATTGCCTGCCTCCCGGCGCAGATCGTGCTTCCTGCGAACTCGAGAATGAGATCGCAAGCCAGTTCCCAAGGATCGAACAGCTCGAGCTCCGGCAGATCCTCAGGTACCAACGGATCCTGCTCAGAGCTGCTTCCGAGCCTCGGACAATAATAGCTGCGACGAGTGGCGTTACCGATCGTTACCGCACGCTGAGTTTGGCCCTCGTGGGTGACCTCATGCTCGTACCGAACCAAATTGGGGCGAACAATCCACAGCGACGAGGCGAAGTCAACGTGCGCGTTCCCCGGCAGACCTTCCGAGCTCGAGAGCCCCGCCGAAATGACCTCCCCGCTGGCGGGCGCCGGTAGCGGTCCGCACCGCCTGCCGTCCCGCTGGCGCAGAGTGGCGTGCACCGAACGGTAGCTGTACGCCGCGCCGTGGAGCAACTCGAGGACTCGACCGAGATCGCTCATGCACCACCAGCATAATCCGCCGACGAGCCAAAGCGAACTGTTCGTCCCGCTACGGCTTGATCCAGACGAGGGTGTAGCGCCAGTAGAGCCGGCGTTGGAACCGGGCACCGGGAAGGGCACGCGCAGCGATCCGTCGCATGGACGCGTAGCTCTCCGGCGGCGGCCACACGATCGGCGAGGGGTGCTCCCAGTACCCACCGCGCAGTCGGCGGATCCGGTTCGGGACGATCGCAGCGATGTCGATCGGAAGATCGCCCGGCGACGAGCGAGCGAGCCCGATCACCGCAAGCACCCCGCCGGGCCGCAGCAGGGCGCCAATGCGGACCAAGGTGGCCTCTGCGTCCATGTGGTGCAGGGAGGCAACTGCTGTAACGAGATCGAACGACGCCGATTCGAAGCGGTAGCTCAGCACGTCACCTTCGACGTAGTGCACATCGCCCGCGTCCGGATCCGTTTGGGCTGCGGCGATGCTCGCCTGGTCTTTGTCGATTCCCACGACCTCGGGCACCAACCGGCGCAGCTCCCGTGTCACCGTGCCCTCGCCGCAGCCAACGTCCAGCGCTCGCCGGCACCCCGTCGGGATGGCATCGAGGATCACCGAATGGTAATGCGTGTTGTGGTTCCAGCGAACTGCTGACGCTCGCACGGGAAGCGAGTCTGCCAGCCACCTCCAAATGTTACGGAATCACAGGTATCGGTGAAGCGCGTTCCGCCGCTCGGTCTGACAGGATCTAAAGATCGTCTTAGACTTTGTTAGACGTGGACCGCCACGAGAACCCATACATGCCGGCGCGGAAGCGCGTCCGCCGCTGCTTGCCGGTCGCGACGCAGAACTCGAGGTGCTTCCACCTCGACGTCGCTCAACAACTCCCTGTAGCCGGCCTCACGGACCCGCTCACGCCGCTCCGGTCGCTCCCTGACCAGCGCCACACCCCCAGTTGAGTTGTACGCAAACCGCGAGGCCCCGCAGTGCGACGCCAGCCCCCACTCCTGCGCGGGGGTCGGGTCCACCGCAAACCGGCCGGCGTCGCCCATGGTCGAACACATGTTCCCATCAGGTGCCCGGGTTCTCCACCACGAAGATCAGCTCGTCAAAGATCGCCCGCAGGGGCCGATTGTCGCCGCGGTGGGCCGCGCGGGAGGCGTCGACGTTGCGTTGTGCCTCCAGCCGCGCCCACTCGATCCGGTAGCCGGCTGCAGCAGCGAGCTGACTGAGGAATGCCCGTTGTGTGCGGCCATTGCCCTCGCGGAACGGGTGGGCGGAGTTGATTTCTGCGAAGTAGTGGGTGAGACGATCGACCAACTGCTCGCGGCCGATGCCACGCAGGTAACCCTTGGCGCGGAGCTCCCGCAGAGCTCCGCCGAGGTACGTCTCGATGTGCTGCGGTAGCGCGAACAGGTCGTCCTTGGCAATCGTGACCGTGCGGATCTCCCCGGCCCACTCGTAGACGTCACCAAAGATGCGGCGATGGAACGCCTGAAGGTGCTCCAGTTCGAAGTCGCCCGGGACGGGGCGCTCGGCAAGCTCGGTCAGCCGTGCAGCGGTGATCGTGGCTTCGCGGCGAGCCAGTTCCGCTGCATCGCGCACGCCCCAGCGGTTGCGCAGCGTGTCGGTGCCCGGGTAGACGTAGGGATCGTCGGCCAGCGAGCGAAAGCGGCGTGGCGTCGGTGCTCAGGCGGCGTGGGCGGGGAACTCTTGGTCCTTCCCCGCGGCGAGTGCCTGAGCCTGTTCGATCATCTGGTCGGTGGTGATCTCGCCGGCAGACCAGGCGGCCAGCACCGGCTCGACTGCGGTGGGGTCAAGGCCCTCAAGGCGAACTGAAGCCAGCGCATCGGCGACGGCACGCTCTCGCTCGTGCGGGCCGAGCGAGCCAGATTTCGAGCGACCATTCATTTGGGCGAGTTTACCGATGCTGCTGGCGGCGAAATCCACCGAGGCAGTCCGGACTTGTTGGCTTCGAGCGCTGCGCTCGATCTCGACGTCAGACGTCTGTCTGTGCGGGAGCGCCTTGGGACGGCAGGCTGTATCGCACTAGCGCGTGTCGAGGCGAAGTTCGTGCCATGCCCACTGCGCGAGCAGCCGGGTCGCCGCGCTCGCGAGCCCTTGACTGCGGAATGACCGGATCACCCAGTCTCGTCGGCTCGACGAACACGAACGCGGCTGCCTGCTCTAGGTGGCCGCTCACGGGATCGAAGGGCGCGCCGTCGACGGTGGTGTTGCCTTGGATCGCCACCGAGGCGACGACGCTGCCGCCAGGATCGGAAGCGGTGATCTCCGAGGTCAAGACGAAACCGGGAGTCGCCGGCCGTGCGGCGGGTCGGCCGAACGTTGATCGATCGTCGTCGTTGCTCGGGCCGCCCAGGTGCGCACACATGCCAATCGTCCGGCCGATCCGGCCAGCGCGGGCGTATCGGCGACTAGTGATCCCGTTGGAAGGTTTGACCGGTAATGGGTTCATGCGGCGACTGGGGTGTTTGCCTTCGATGGCAACGATCCGGCGGTCGTGGTCTTTGGCGTTGCGCTGGGCTACCAGCCCGTGTGCGCCTACGCTGGGCTCCACTCGAGGTCGAGGTAGACCTCGCCCGTGTGAATGACGCGGAAACCCAGGCGCTCGTAGAGGCTGCGGGCGCGATTCGAGCGCTCGACATTCAAGGTGACGCGCCGCCCGTCAGTTCTACCCTCCTGGACCAGCTCCTCGAGTAGCTGCGTGCCGACGCTGCGGCCACGATGGTCGGGCAGAAGTGCGAGATCGATCACGTGGATGGCTTCCGCATCTCGGTCCACGCACAGCCGGCCCGCGGGACGCCCGTCGATAAGGATGATGTCGAACGACGCCTGCGGGTGACCGGCTCTGTGGGAGCGGGTCTGGGCGTCGTACTGCATGCGCAGGAACGCCTCCTTGGACGACTCGTCCCATCCCGTGCCCGCGAGCTCTTCGACCCGTGTGCTCGCGTAGAGCCGGTAGAGGAAGTTCTCGTCGGCCTCCGTCGCCGGGCGACGGTCAATCGAGATCGCCTCCGGCACTACGAGCGCGGCGGATAGACGCCCTGCGAGGCGAAGTTCAGCGGCAGGTAGGGCATGGCAGCCAAGAGCCTCGCCACGTCGGGGGCGCTCGCAGCGTACGCGTCCACCCCGCTCGCGACCAGGGCTCCGCCCGGCCCCGCCTGAGAACCCGCGTTAGGACTCTCGCCTGCATGCATGGTGCACCCTTCTTAACCCAGTAAGAGGAACCACGCATCCTCGATGCGTTTCGGTTCCACTCTAGCCGAGCATTCCACACGACGACAGAGACCAGACCGTCGGTCCGAGCCGAGACCTCGACCCACTCGGCGGCCACAGGACTGACCTAACCTGCACGCAGCGTGAGGCCCAACCGCTCCGTCCCCTCGACCACCGTCATCCCCGTCCTCATCTATCCGGACGTGCGAGAGGCGGTCGACTGGCTGAGCCGAGCGTTCGGGTTCGCCGAGCGCGTGCAGATCGGCGAGGACCATCGCTCGCAGCTCAGCTTCGGGGAGGGCGCGGTCATCGTCGGCGACGTCCGCGGCGACCGCCGGCCGCCGCGGAGCGAGCGCGAGCGCACGATGCACGCATCCTCACGGAGCCGACCGACTTCGAATACGGCGAGCGCCAGTACTCGGCCGAGGACCTAGCGGGGCATCAGTGGACCTTCCTCGCAGACGCTCGCCGATGTGGCCCCGGAGGAGTGGGGCGGGATCTCGGTCGACTCGGGCTAGCCTCCCGATCAGACGCGTGGTCGATCTCGTCGAGATCGATGTCATGCGCGCGAGAGAAGGTCGAAGGCGACCGCCGTCGTGAGCCCGTAGACGAGATGGGCGCTGAGATCCTTGGCGAGCGTGGTGGGGTCGTACTCCCAGATCGGCTTGTACAGGTGAGCGAGCGGCAGGACGACGTAGCTCGTGGCCCAGACGGTCGCGCCGAACGGGATTCCGTAGACGATTCGTGGGGCGGCGAGCGATCCCGCGACGATCCCGTACTGGACGCCCCCAAGCTTGCCGTAGCCCCAGTGCGTGATGTTGTTCACCAGCGCCACGCGTTCGGCCGGAACCTCGCGCTGGAAGACGCCTTCGAACAGGCGCTTGCCGATCTGAGCGGGGGCCGGCGCCTGCTCCCAGGTACACAAGCCCGAGGAGAACTCCCAGGCGAGGAACGAGCCCTCGCCGTCATCGCGCTTATAGCGCCAGAACCACAGCAGGTCCATCGCCGCGGTGCCCAGCGCCCCCGCGAACAGCCCGCGCCCGACGGAACCGAGCGGCGTCATGGTCGATCGCCCTCTACGCGCTTTGCGAGCTCTAGATCCAGAAACCATGGTTCTCCTTGTCCAGATAGGTCGAATTGCCCTCCCGACGAGCAAGCTCGCCGACCACCGAGAATCATCCGTAGTGACGAGTCGACGACGGGTCACGGAGGCGTGCGCCTACGCTCTGGTGCCGGCGATGACGTTCGGCACCGCGGTGAGGTCGGGCGCCGAGGCTTCGCTGAGCGCCACCTGCATGGGCTCCGCGGGACCGGTATGCGCGGGCACCGTGGGCGCGTGCGAACCTCGACGGGTCGGCGATTGGCCGGTCCCGGCCCCGTCAGTGGCGGTCAGGAAGTCTATAGGGTGGCACCCTATACCCTGGGCGCCGGCTGCGAGCGTACCCAGCAAGCACAGGGCCACGGTGACCATCGGGCGCAGGTGAGGGCGCCGGAGATCGGCCGGCGCCCTCACTTTCTCGCTTGCCTATCAGGCGTACTGCGGGATCGCGACTCGAGCGTCGTCCGGGGTCACGATGGGCCTGTGGGGCGTGTGGGAAGGCCATGGGTTGAAGGCCCGCGTGGCTGCGCTGCGCTCCGGGGCCCATCCGCGGAGCAGCGGAGGCGCGCCGCCCCCGAATCGCTGGCCCGCCGTCGCGGCGGCGTTGCCTGCCTGCACCGGGGCGACCGTTAGGGCGCGACCAATCCTGCGTCGCGTCTGCTGGTGTGAGTACAGGTCGTTGTCGGCTCGGGCGGTCAGCGTCTCGAAGTTGTCCGCGGAGCGCAAGCGGGCCAGGCCAACGCTGATCGACCGGGCATCGGGATCGTACCCGGACGCCGCCGGCGTCGCTTCCAGAACGAGGCGGATTTCCTCAATCCGGCGCCGTGCCGCTGGTAGCTCGGTGTCCAGGAACCCGCAGAGAAACTCGTCGTAGCCGACGCGCACGACAGGGTCGTAGTAGCGAAGGTTCGACTTCAGGGCATCGACGACGTGGTACATCAGGGCGGTACCGGCGGCGATGCCCTCGTAGTCGCCGAGCTCGTCGAGGCCGTCGATGCAGACCAGGCCGAGCACGAACGGGTCGCCGGTGTCACGAGCACGGTCGATCTCGTGCTTGACGGTGGCGTGTGCGAGGTTGCGGGTGAAATACATGATGGCTTCCTTTCGTGTTTCGTGTGCGCGCCCGAGGCGGTGACGCGCTCGGTTCGCGACGGTGCCTTCCGTGGGATGGATGTCCGGCGGATGCTTGCCCCCCGGAGTGGGAATGCGGAACTGCGGAGGTTGAGTAGTTAACTGCTCAGCCTCGCGTATTCCCTGGGGCTCATGCGAGCCGCCTCCTCTATCGCCTTGAAGCTGGTGAGC
>JALYZL010000381.1 GCA_030948875.1 Actinomycetota bacterium | reverse complement strand
GCGTGATCGCGTAGAACCCGTTGCGCAGGGAAGTGAACGGAATGCCGCTGTCTGCGAGCATCTGCTCGGTTGCGAAGTGGTTGCGCGCGGGAGGGAAATGCGAGTCCGGTCCCGCACCGGCATGGCTGGTGTAGACGATGCGCTCGGCTCCGGCGGCGACCGCGGCGTCGATCGCTACCCGGTGCTGCTCCAACGTGTCGCCGGCCCGGGTGCTCGAGGAGACGATGAGCACCTGCCGGCCGCCTTCGAACGCGTCTCGGAGGCTGTCGGGATCGGTGAAGTCGCCGCGCCGGACCCGAACGCCCCGCGCCGCGAGCGCCGCGGCCTTATCGGGCTCGCGTACGCTGACGCCGATCTCCTCGGGCGCGAACCGGTTCATGAGGTGTTCGACGACTCCGCGGCCGAGCGTGCCGTTGGCACCGCTGACAATGATCATGCTGCCTCCTTGGCAAAGTGAGAGCCGCCGGCCCGAAGGGTTACCAGCGCTTACACCGTCAGGTTAGCAGCGGTGTTATCAGAGCTAAATAATTCGCCTACCATCGCTAACGTGGCTCACGTATCCCGATCACCAGCGGCTGCAGACGCACGGACGCGGATCGTGCTCGCGGCGGCACGCCTTCTGCGCGACGGTGGTCGCGAAGCGGTCACGACACGCGCCATCGAGTCCGCCGCGGAAGTGCAGGCGCCGACGATCTACCGTCTGTTCGGCGACAAGCAAGGCGTCATCGAGGCGGTCGCGGAGCACGAGATGTCCGCATGGGTCGCCGCCAAGGCTGCCGACGCAGGCACGGACGCAGGTCGCGACCCCGTCGCGGTGTTGCGCGACGGATGGCGTGCCGCCGTGGAGTTCGGTCTGGAACATCCGGCTCTCTTCTCGCTCATGCATGGCGAACCTGACCCCGCGCGACCGTGGGCGGCGCAGGCGCTCGGCGAGAGCATCCTGCGCCAGCGCGTACGCAGGGTCGCCGCGGCCGGCCTCCTCGCACTCAGCGAGGAGCGCGCGATCGCCCTCATCACCGCCTCCGCGCGCGGAGCGGTGCTCACCCTCCTCGCCACAGCTCCTGACCGGCGTGACCTCGGCATGCTCGACGACCTGCTCGACGGACTCATCAACACCATCAACACGCAGGCCCCCGCGCCCCGGGCAACCACGACGGCCGCCACAGCGAACGCGCTGCGCGCGGCGATCTACAACTCCCCGCCACAGCTCACTCCGGGCGAAGCCGCACTCCTCGACGAGATCCTCACCCGCCTCGCAGAAACCCCGCAGCGGTGACGCTGCAATGCCGCCACTCGTCACGCCGAGCTCCGCCCCCGCCGATCACCGATGATCACGAATCGGGGCGGTAACCGAGCCGAGCAAGAGCTCGCCGCGGTAACCGAGCCGAGCAAGAGCTCGCCACCGGCGGCCTCGGCTAGTCCTGGGCCGAACAGGGAACACGGCGTGTGGGCGCCAGGACGAGTCTCGCCGGTCAGCAGTCGTCGTGTCACCTCGGCGGCTGCCTCAGCCGTGAAGTCCATTGCCTCGTCGGCGCGCATCCACCCTTCGCGCTCACTTCCGTCGGGAAAGCGGACCTTGGCATGGCCCCAGGAGTGTGCTCGCGGACGGGGACGTTCGGGCAGCTTGGCCTTCGCCATCTGCTTCACGAGCAGCTGGCGCACGCGTGACGAATGCGCCACCAGCCCGCGCGCGGGCAGCGCGTAGCGGATCACCGGCCCGGCAGGAATCTCGGTGGAACCCGAGATGACGTTCGCCGCGTGGCTGTCGTGCCAGGCGGCGAAGAGGTCGCCGCTCGGAAAGTTGATGCTGGTGACCCGGTCGCCGTCGGGCGTGACGAGCTGCGCCGGCGTGTCGTCGAAAGCTCTCGTGACGAGCTTGCCGGCCTGGACCTGGCGGCGTCCGAGCGGCACGCTGTCCACGATGCTTCCCGCGAGGGCGCCGCCCATCGCACCACCCTCACTGGCCACGGACGGTAATGCGTCGACGCGTACGTGCGTCGGGGTCGGGTGTCCGTCAGTCAGGGCAACGAGTACGCTCTCGGTCGCGACGACGCCGAAGCCTGCCCCCGGAATTAAGGTCTGGCCGGCACGCCGAGCTGCGGTGTCACGCGCGGAGACCGCCTCGAAGGAGGCGTATTCGTTGGAAAGATCGAGATAGTGGGTGTTCTGCGGGAGCGCGTCGACCACCGTCGCGGCGGTTAAGGCGAACGGACCCACGGTGCTCACGACAACCCCCGGAGGCCGTGCCGCGAGTACTCGCCCTAGCTGCTCCAGCGAGCCGGTCTCGATTCGCGGACTCCGGCGCAGCGTGGATGCGCACTGCTCCAGCCGCTGGGAACGCGACCGAACAGGACCAGCTGCGTCCCGGACGCGTCCAGCCGTGCGGCGATCGCGCGTCCGGTCCTGCCGGTCGCGCCCAGGATCATGACCTCAGGCATTCTGACCTCTATCGCTACTGGCATAGTGATGACATTTAATGTCATCATAACGACATTGAGTGATATCAGGTTAGGCTGTGGCGATGCCACGCTGGGAACCCGACGCGCCCGAGCGCCTCGAACGTGCCGCGCTTGAGCTGTTTGCCGAGCGCGGCTTTGAGCAGACCACCGTGCCCGAGATCGCCGAACGTGCCGGACTGACGACCCGGTCGTTCTTCCGTCACTTCGCCGACAAGCGTGAGGTGCTGTTCAGGGGCACGGATGAGGTGCCCGACAGGGTCGCCGGCCTCCTTCGGGAGGCGCCGCGTTCACTCAGCGTGATCGAGATGCTCAGCTGGGGCATCGAGACGATGGCGCAGAACTTCTTCGAGGGCCACCGCGATGAGCTCCAGGCCCGTCGTGCGATCGTGGAAACAGACCCCGGGCTACAGGAGCGCGACCTGCGCAAGCAGTCCGACGTGGCCGAAGCGATCGCGCGCGCGCTTGAGGGGGACGGGCTTGACCAGCTGTCCGCCGCAGTCGCCGGCAAGCTGGCCATCGCGATCTCCAGCACGGCGATCGCCCGCTGGCTTGACGCGGCCGATGACCGTCCGCTTGTCGCGCACGTCAGAGAGGCACGAGACACGGCAATCGACCTGATGGCGGACAGGGTCCGGCG
>JALYZL010000369.1 GCA_030948875.1 Actinomycetota bacterium | reverse complement strand
AGGGCGTGATGTTTGTGACGGCTCTGCGCCCGCGACCCCGACCGCCTAGCCCAACGACTCGACCGGCCGTCGCCCAGACCGCCTGACCACAATACGTCGGCGAACTTCCGAGCTAGAGCACTAAGGCCAGCGCTGACAATCGGCGCCCGACCGCGCGCCGCCACGATCTACTCAGCGTTCGACCGGCGGACGAATCCAGTCAAGTTCCTAGGCGGCGAGCAAGTCGTCGAACGACTTGAGTTCGAAGTAGCTGGAATGCGTACTTTTGATGTTGCGCAGCGTCGTAGTCCGTCCCGAACTCAACCACGTTCGTCTCGCGCCGATGAGAGTCGCGCGTCACGAGAAAGTGCTTGATGTCGTCGTCCGGGCTCATTCGAATCCTTCAAACAATGACGGTAGGCCATTCAAACGATCCCGCAGGCTTCAAGAAGCGCAACCAGACGCACGTCGTCCGCAGCGGGCACCAGACCTCCCGCCGCGTCTCCGAATCAGCAAATCAGGGAGCGCCCGGTCATTTCAGGGGGCTGCTCCATCCCCAGCACCTGCAGCACCGTCGGCGCGACATCGGCCAGGACCCCGCCGCCCATTAACGACACGCCTTCAACCGTCACCACAAACGGCACCGGGTTCAACGAATGGGCCGTATTTGGGCTCCCGTCGGGCTCGAGCATGTTGTCCGCGTTGCCGTGATCCGCGGTGACGATGCAGGCGCCGCCGGATGCGTGGACGGCGGCGACGACGGCGCCGAGGCACTCGTCGACGGTCTCGATCGCGCGGACGGCGGCGGGGATGACTCCGGTGTGGCCGACCATGTCGGGATTGGCGAAGTTGATGATGGCGAACTTGGGCGCGTCCTCGCGCCAGGCGCCGACGAAGGCGGTGGCGGCTTCGCGGGCGCTCATCTCGGGCTTGTGGTCGTAGGTGGGGACGTCGCGGGGGGACGCGACGAGCTCGCGCCTCTCGCCCGCGCACGGGGCCTCGTCGCCGCCGTTGAAGAAGTAGGTGACGTGGGGATACTTCTCGGATTCGGCGACGTGGAGCTGGCGCTCGCCGCGCGCGGCGAGAACGGCAGCGAGCGTAGTCTGCGGCCGCGCGGGCGGGAAGGCGACGGGGTAGGGCCAGCCTTCCTCGTACTCGGTCATGGTGGTGTACCGCTCGACAGGCGACGCGCCGCCGCGATCGACCCCCGTGAAGGCGGGATCGGCCAGCGCCTGGGTGATCTCGCGCATCCGGTCGGGGCGGAAATTGAAGGCGAAGACTGAGTCGCCGGGGCGGATGGTCGCTTCGTTGCCCACGGTCACGGGCTCGATGAACTCGTCGGTCTCCCCGCGCTCGTACGCCGCCGCGACGGCAGCGGCCCCGGTGTCCGCGCGGTGCTCGGCACGCCCGCGCACGATCAGGTCGTAGGCGCGCTGCGTGCGCTCCCAGCGCTTGTCGCGGTCCATCGCGAAGTAGCGCCCGACGACGGTCCCTACGCGACCCTCGCCGGCGGCCGCCATCCACCCCTCGACCGTCTCGAGGTAGCTGGCGCCGCCGGTCGGCAAGGTGTCGCGTCCGTCGGTGAAGGCGTGCAGCACCAGGTCGGGGACGCCGAGCTCGGCGGCGAGCCCGATCAGGGCCTCGAGGTGCTTCCACCCGGAATGGACGCCGCCGTCGGAGACGAGGCCGAGCAGATGGACCCGTCGGGCTCCGGAGAAGGCGGCCTTGAGCTCGGGGCCCGAGGCGAGCTCGCCCTGGGCCACCGCCTCATCGATCCTCGTCAGGTCCTGCACGACCACCGAGCCGGCCCCGAGATTGAGGTGCCCGACCTCGGAGTTCCCCATCTGCCCGTCCGGGAGGCCGACGGCGCGACCGCAGGCGGTCAGCTCCGTGTGGGGGTAGGTGGCCCACAGCTCATCGAACACCGGGGTCTGCGCCAGCGACACCGCGTTGCCCGGGCCGACCTGCGCGAGCCCCCAGCCGTCGAGCACGATCAGGGCCGCGGACGTGGTCGGCAGCGTGCGGGGCGTGGGAGCGGGGACTTGCCTCATCGCGACCGCCGCGCCGCCGCGTTCAGCCCGCGGCGGTGACGATCGTCGCGAACGATTCGGCGTCGAGGCTGGCGCCGCCCACGAGCGCGCCGTCGACGTCGGGAAGGGCGAGCAGTTCGGCCGCGTTGTCGGGCTTCACGCTGCCACCGTAGAGCAGGCGGACACTGTCCGCCGCATCCCGCGAGCGGTCGCCCACGAGCGCGCGGATGAAGGCGATCGCCTCCTGAGCCTGCTCGGGGGTAGCGACCCGACCGGTTCCGATCGCCCAGATCGGCTCGTAGGCGATGACGATCTCGCCGAGCCGCTCGATCGGGACCTTAGCGAGATCCTCCTGCACTTGGTGACGAAGCTTGCGCTCGGTGTCCCCCCGGTCGCGCTCCTCCTCGGTCTCGCCGACGCACAAGATCGGCTGGAGCCCAGCGTCGAGGGCGACGGGCACCTTGAGCTGGAGGGCACGGTCGGTCTCGCCGAAGAGCTCGCGGCGCTCGGAGTGGCCGAGGATCACGCCGGCCACGTCGATCTCCTGGAGCATGGGCGCCGACACCTCACCCGTGAAGGGGCCTTCGGGCGCCTGATGCATGTTCTGGGCGTAGACCGCCACGCGAGAGCCTCGCGTCGAGTCGACCATCGCCTCCAGCGCGGTGAAGGGCGGGCAGATCGCGACGTCGACGCCGTCGGAAGTGGACACGCGCGGGAGCAGGCCCTGGATGTAGGCCTCGGCCTCGGAGACCGTCTTGTACATCTTCCAATTCCCGGCGATCAACGGGACCCGGGCGGTGGGGCTCAAGAGAGCGCCACCACGCCGGGCAGCGCGCGACCTTCGATGAGCTCCAGGGCGGCGCCGCCTCCGGTCGAGAGATGGGTGACCTGGTCGGCCAGGCCGAAGACCTGCATCGCCGCGGCTGAGTCGCCGCCCCCGACGACGGTTTGCCCCGAAGCGCCCGCGACGGCCTCGGCGACGGCGCGGGTGCCGGCGGCGAAGGGCTCCATCTCGAACGCCCCCATCGGGCCGTTCCAGAACACGGTACGCGCGCTGTCGATCGCCTCAGCGTACGCCGCCGAGGTACGGGGCCCGATGTCGACGCCCATCCACCCGTCGGGAACATCGACGCCGTCGAGCGCTTGCGTCTGGGCGTCCGCGGCGAACCGGTCCGCGAGCACGAGGTCGCTCGGCAGCTCGAGCGAGGCGCGATGCTCATCGCCCGAGGCAAGCACGCGCTTGGCGAGCTCGACGTCTTCGTCCTGGCACAGCGAGGACCCGACCGAGTGGCCTTGGGCGGCGAAGAACGGGAAGCACATAGCGCCGCCGATGAGGATCGTGTCGGCGACTTCGAGGAAGCGCTCGATCACCGCGATCTTGTCGCTCACCTTGGCGCCGCCGAGTACGGTGACCAGCGGCCGCTCGGGCTCTTCTAAGAGCTTGCGCAGCGTCGTCACCTCGCGTTCGAGCAGCCGTCCCGCCGCGTGGTCCGGGATCCGCTGCGCCACTCCCTCGGTCGACGCGTGCGCTCGGTGGGCTGCCCCGAAGGCGTCGTTGACGTACACGTCGGCGAGCTCCGCGAGCGCGTCGGCGAGCTCGGGGTCGTTCTTGGTCTCCCCGGGCTCGTAGCGAACGTTCTCGAGCAGGAGGATGTTGCCCGGGGTGAGACCCTCGGCGAGCGCGCGCACGTCGTCGCCGATCACGCCCGGCGCGAGGGTGACCTCCGCTTCGGTGAGCTCCGCGAGCCGGCCCGCCACCGGGCGCATCGAGAGCTCCGGCTCGCGATCCCTGGGCCGGCCGAGATGCGACACGAGCACAAGCCGGGCGCCGCGTCCCCGTAGCTCCTCGATGGTCGGGAGCGCCGCGCGGATCCGCAGGTCATCGGCGACGGCGCCTTGCTCGAGCGGGACGTTGAAGTCGACCCGAACCAGGACCCGTTTCCCGTCGACCTCGCCCAGATCCTCCAGAGTCCTCACAGCAGTTTTTGGACCAGCTCGACGACGCGGTTCGAGTAGCCCCACTCGTTGTCGTACCAGGCGACCACCTTGACCATCGTCCCCTCCATGACCGCGGTGAGCGACGAGTCGAAGATCGCCGAGGCCGGGTGCTTGACGATGTCGGACGACACGATCGGATCCTCGGTGTACTCGAGGATGCCCTCGAGCGGACCGCTCTGGGACGCCGCGAGGAAGGCCGCGTTGATCTCGTCCACCGTGGTCTCGCGACTCGCTTCGATGGTCAGGTCGACCAGCGATCCGGTGGGGACGGGCGCTCGTACCGCCATGCCGTTGAGCTTGCCGTTGAGCGCGGGGATAACCAGCCCGATCGCCTTGGCGGCGCCGGTCGACGCCGGAATCAGGTTCACCGCCGCCGCGCGCGCCCGCCGCAGGTCGGAGTGCGGCATGTCTTGCAGGCGCTGGTCGGCCGTGTAGGCGTGAATCGTCGTCATCAGGCCGTGCTCGATGCCGATCGAGTCGTTGAGGACCTTGGCGACCGGCGCGAGGCAGTTCGTCGTGCACGACGCGTTCGAGATCACCTGATGCTTATCGCGGTCGTACTCCTCGTCGAAGTTGACGCCCAGGGCGACGGTCACGTCCGGGTTCTTGGCCGGTGCCGAGATCACCACCTTCTTCGCGCCGGCGTCCAAGTGCTTGGCCGCGTTCTCGCGATCGGTGAACAGTCCCGTCGACTCGATCACCACCTCAACTCCGAGATCGCCCCAGGGAAGGGCCGCGGGATCCCGCTCGGCCGTGACCAGGATCTCCTTGCCGTCGATCCGCAGTCCCCGGTCGGTCGCCTCGACCTCGCCCGGGAAGCGACCGAGGATCGAGTCGTACTTGAGCAGGTGGACGATCGTCGGGGGATCGACGAGGTCGTTCAAGGCGAGCCATTCGAGCTCAGCGCCGCGTTCGTACGCGGCCCGGAACACGTTCCGGCCGATCCGTCCAAACCCGTTTATCCCGACACGTACCGGCATGCGTGACTTCCTTCCCTCCGCCCAGTAGAAAGCGATTGAACCCTCAAGGCGCCGGAAGGCTACTAAAGCGACGCGGACGCGTCGGCCTCATAGCGAATTCGTGACCCTCTTTGAATAGGTCGTTAGGAACATACGGCAATCTGTGAACCGGAAGCCACCCGGAAAAAGGGTCTAGGATGCGTTCCGCTATCGAAGCCCACGAAATCACCGGCGAGGACGTCGAGCCCGTCGCCAACGAGCGGCTCCACCGCTCGATTACCGGCCTGATCACCGTCCTGCCCTTCATCGGCCTCGGGGTCGCCATCTGGCAGACCTGGCAGCGCGCGCTGAGCTGGAGCGACGTGATCGTGTTCGTCATCGTCTACATCTGCACCGGCCTCGGCGTGACCGTCGGTTTTCACCGCATGCTCACCCATCGCAGCTTCAAGACCTCGCCGTTTCTGCGCGGCTTCTTCGCCGCGCTCGGCTCGGCCGCGATCGAGGGTCCGGTGATCTCCTGGGTCGCCGATCACCGCAAGCACCATGCCTTCTCTGATCGCGACGGCGATCCCCACAGTCCCCATGTGGGCCACCCCCCCGGGCTGCGCGGCGCGCTCGCCGGGCTCTTCCACGCCCATATCGGCTGGCTCTTCATCCACACGCAGCGCGGATGCCGGGAGCGGTACGCGCCGGACCTCCTCGCCGACCCGGTGATCGAGCGCATCAACAGCACCTTCCTGATCTGGGCGGCGATCGGGCTGGCGATCCCCTTCGGCCTCGGCGTGGCCATCGGTCACACGATCAACAGCGGGCTCACCGGCCTGCTCTGGGGCGGGCTCGTGCGCATGCTCGTCGTCCACCACGTGACCTACTCGATCAACTCGCTCTGCCATTGCTTCGGCCGGCGCCCGTTCGCCACGGGCGACGAGTCGCGCAACCTCGGGTGGCTCTCGCTCCTCACCTTCGGCGAGGCGTGGCACAACAATCACCACGCCTTCCCCACCTCGGCGATCCACGGGCTACGCCGCTGGCAGTTCGACCCCTCCGGTTACCTGATCCTCGCGCTCGAGCGCCTCGGCCTCGTCTGGGACGTCGTCAAGGTCTCGCCCGAGCGCCAGGCCGCCCGGGCCGGCGCCTGAAGGCGGAGCTGCCAGGCGCCCTACAGTTCGGCCGCCAGGCCGAACTGTTAAAGGACTCGGCGCCAGCCGAGTCCTCCGCCAGCCGAGTCCTCCGCCAGCCGAGTCCTCAGCGTCGACTGACGACCTCGACCCGTAGCGAGTCCGGGTCGCGGAGGTACGCGGAGTAGCTGCCGCGTCCGTACTGAGGGCGAGGTCCGGGCGGCCCGTCGTCGGATCCCCCGTTGGCGAGTCCGGCGCGGTACGCGGCGTCGACCGCCGCGCGCCCCGTCGCCTGCAGCGCGACGTGGCCGTAACCCGGCGCCGGCGGGCGCCCGCGCACGACGATCCACAGGAGCGGGCCGTTGATGCCGTAGGCGACGGCGTGCTCGCTCTCGAACATACGGCGCGCGCCGAGGGCGAAGAGGAGGGCGTCGTAGAACCGCGCCGACCGCGCCAGGTCAGTCACCTCGAACCCCACATGGTCGATCATCGGCGGTCTGCCCTGTGGACGTCCCGGTGCGAGACCTCGACGCGGTAGTCGCTCGACCCGCCATAGCGCGAGGCCAGGTGCTCGGCGATGGCGACGGAGCGGTGCCGGCCGCCCGTGCACCCGATCGCCACCACCAGGTGTGCCTTGCCCTCGGCGAGGTACTGGGGCAGCAGGTAGTCGAGAAGGGGATGCAGACGGTCGTAGAAGCCCGACAGCGCGCCATCACGATCTATGTAGTCGACGACGCGCTCATCGGTGCCGGTCAGGGGCCGCAGGTCGGGCTCGTAGTGGGGGTTGGGGAGGAAGCGAACGTCGAAGAGGAGATCGGGATCGCGGGCCGGACCGTTCTTGAAGCCGAAGCTCTGGACGGTGATCGCGAGCCGACCCGTCGTGCGCGCGGGGAGCACCTCGTCGGCAAGCTTGCGCCGGAGCATGGCTGCCGTCAGCCCACCGGTATCGATCACCACGTCCGCTCGCGTGCGCAGGGGGGCGAGCAGGGCGCGCTCACGGGCGATGCCATCCGCCACGCTCCCCGTCGCCGCCAGCGGATGGCGCCGGCGCGTCTCCTTGTAGCGCGTGAGCAGCGTCTGCTCGGCGGCCTCGAGGAAGAGCACGCGGTGGCTCACGCCGCTGGCGCGCAGCGCGTCGAGAACCTCCACGAGCCCCTCGAAATAGCTACGGGCGCGCACGTCTGAGACCACGGCGGCGCGTTCGATCTTCGATCCGCCGTGCTGGAACAGCTCGGCGAGCGAGCGGATCATCTCCGAGGGAAGGTTGTCGACGCAGAAGTACCCCTCGTCCTCGAATACGGCCATCGCCGTCGACTTCCCGGCACCCGAGAACCCGGTGATGATCACGAGGTCCTTGAGCGCAACGCGGTCCGTGCTCTCGCTCTCGCCCTCCTTCGGCCGCGAAGTGTCCTCAGGCGCACCCCTGGAAGCTTGCATACACGGAAGCTTGACAGGGAAAGCCGGGCACCCGTCGAGACGCGCGTTCTCCCGCGAAACGGTTAGGCGGGCGTCCGGAGCCGACACCCGTCGAGCTGACGTGGCGCAACCTGTGCGAGGATGGCGGCGTGTTGCGGCACGGACGGCTGATTGGGGTTGCCTGCAGCTTTGTGCTGCTGCTGGCCGGGGCGACGACAGCCGATGCGAGCATCGGCCGGTCGGTCCTCTCCCGGGGGGCGACGCAAGCCCACGAGAGCGCCGGCAGGTCGGTCCTCGCCCCCGTCCTCGCCGGCCCGCCCACTTCGGCGCCTCTCCCTTCCGGCTACCTCGGCCTGTCGATCGAGCTCTACGCCATCCATGAGTACACGGGCAACGACCCGAACGCCGTCAACCCGATCCTCGTCCAGCTCATCCGGAACCTGAACCCCGGACAGGCCCCGATTCTGAGGATCGGCGGTAACAGCACCGATCAGAGCTGGTGGCCGGTCCCCGGCGTGCTTCCTCCGCGAGGCGTCGACTATCCGCTGACCCAAGGATGGATCCGCACCACGGCGGCGCTCGCGAACACCCTCGGCGCGAAGCTCATCGTGGGCATCAATCTGCAGCTCGACAAGCCAGAGCTGGCCGCGGTAGAGGGACGCACGCTGCTCGCGGGCCTGGGCGGATCGCTCCAGGCGTTCGAGATCGGCAACGAACCGGATCTTTACGCGAGCCTGCCCTGGTATCTCACGGCGCACCGCAAGCTGAGGTACGGCCGCCCGCGGTCCTACAACGTCTCGAGCTTCATCCAGCAGGCTTCGAACGTGCGCCACGCACTGCCGCCCGTGCCCATCGTCGGCCCAAGCTTCGCCGGTCTCACCTGGATGGCGACGGGTTTCAGCCCGTACCTGGCCGCCAACCCAGGGCTCGCTTTCGTCAGCTTCCACCGCTATCCGCTGCGCGGCTGCCATGTCTCTCCCACCTCGCAGGCCTACCCGACGGTGGCCAACCTGCTGAGCGACTACGCCCAGCGCCAGCTCGCCCAGGGCGTGGCGCCGTACGTGGCCACGGCCCATGCACAGGGGCTGCAGTTCCGCGTCGGCGAGATGAACTCAGTCGCCTGCGCCGGCTCCCACGGGGTGAGCGACACCTTCGCCTCAGCTCTGTGGATGCTCGACACGCTGTTCGAGATGGACCAGGTGGGCGTCGACGGCGTCAACATCCATACCCTCCCGGGCGCCCGGTACGAGCTCTTCAGCTTCACCCACAGCGGCGCCAGCTGGCAGGCGGACGTACACCCGGAGTACTACGGCATGCTCATGTTCGCCCAGGCCGCTCCGCCCGGGTCTCGTCTGCTCCCGATCGGTGGGCTGCCCGACGGCCCGCTGAAGATGTGGGCGACGCTCGCGCCGGATGGGACCGAGCGCGTGGTCATCATCAACGAGGATCCGTCCAATCCGCAGTCGCTGCTCTTCCAGGCTCCGGGTAGCTCCGCGACGGTCGAGCAGCTCATGGCCTCGAGCGTGAACGCGACGAGCGGCGTCACCCTCGGCGGCCAGACCTTTGGGGACCAGACCGCCACCGGGGTGCTTACCGGGCAGCCGCAGGCGAGCACCGTCTACCCGCTGCTCGGGCTGTACTCGCTGACGGTTCCGCCCGGCAGCGCGACGATGCTGACGCTCCACTAACGGCCCACGATCACACGCCGGTCTTGTGCAGCTCGCGGTAGAGTTCGCGGGCGAGCCGTCCCGGAACGCCGGGGACCGCTTCGAGCTCCTCCCGGGAGGCGGCGAGGATGGCATCGGGAGAGCCGAAGTGCTTGAGAAGGGCCCGCTTGCGCGCTGGCCCCACCCCGCTCAGGCCGTCGAGGATCGATGCCGTCATCGCGCGGTCGCGCCGGATCCGGTGGTGGGTGATGGCGAACCGATGCGCCTCGTCCCTGACCCGCTGTAGGAGCTGGAGCTCGGGCGTGTCGTGCGCGAGCGCCAGCGGCGCCGGGCGTCCGGGAATGAACAGCTCCTCGATCCGCTTGGCCAGCGCGACCACGACGACGCCGCGCTCGCGGAACGGGCCGAGCGCCCGCAGGCCCGCGGAGAGCTGGCCGGGTCCGCCGTCGATCACGATCAGGTTGGGAAGCGTCGCGAAGCTGGCGTCGTACTCCTTGTCGTGGGGTGAGACGTCGCGTTGGTGCTCCCACCTGGCCAGGCGGCGGGAGAGCACCTCCTCCATGGCCGCGAAGTCGTCGGGGATCCCGTCCTCGCCCCCTCTGATCCGGAACCGCCGGTAGTCGGACTTCTTCGGTGCCGCCCCTTCGAACACAACCATCGACGCCACCGCGTTGGTCCCCATCAGGTTGGAGATGTCGAAGCACTCTATGCGCAGCGGGATCGCGTCGAGGCCGAGCGCGCGCTGGAGCGCGTCGAGGGCCTCCACCCGCTGCTGACGGCGTCGCTCGGAGCGCAGTTTCTCCTGGTCGAGGGCGAGGCGGGCGTTCCGCTCCGCGAGCTCGAGAATCCGCCGCTTGTCCCCGCGCTGGACCGCTCGGATCTCGACCGCCGTTCCGCGGCGCCGCGCGAGGGCGTCCGCCAGCGCCGAAGTGTCCCCCACCCCCGGCTGGACGACGAGGAGCGGCGGGATCATCATCGCGCTCGAGTAGTACTGGAGGATGAACGCCTCCACTACTGCGGGGACCTCGTCCTCAGCCTCGTTGTCGAGGTAGAAGCTCTGGCGGTCCGCGAGGACCCCGTCGCGGAGCTGGAACACCTGCGCGTTGGCCTCGTTGCCCTCGACCGCGACGGCAATCGCGTCGAGCGTGCCGACCGCGTCGTTGGCCACCCGCTGGCCCTCGAGGAGCGAGCGCACGGCACGCAGCCGGTTGCGCTCTCGCGCGGCATCCTCGAAGCGTTGCTCGGCGGCGGCGGTCTGCATCGCTTCACGCAGCGAGCGCTCGATCGACCGGTAGCGCCCGGAAAGGAAGTCGATCACCCCGTCGATGCCCTTCCGGTACTCAGCCTTGGAGATGTAGCCCACGCACGGCGCCTCACAGCGCTTGATGTAGAAGTCCAGGCACGGCGAACCACTGCGCCGGCCGGGCTCGGCCCCTTCGCAGGTGCGGAACATGAACACCTTGCCGAGGAGATCAAGCGTCTCGCGCACCCGCTTGGCGTTGCTGTACGGACCGAAGTAGGCGCGGTCGCGACGGTGGCGCTCGCGCGTGAAGTAGGCCCGCGGGAACTCCTCATCGAGCGAGATCGCGATGTACGGGTAGGACTTGTCGTCGCGCAGACGGACGTTGAAGCGCGGCTTGTACTGCTTGATGAAGTTCTGCTCCGTGAGCAGCGCCTCGGCCTCGGTGTGGACGACGAGCGCCTCGATCTGATCGATCTTTGGCAGCAGCTCGTCCCCCGCCTTGGTGCTGGGGTTGGAGAAATGCGAGGCGACCCGCTTGCGGATCGACTTCGCCTTGCCGACGTAGATAACCCGGCCCCGGGAATCGCGGAACAGGTAGACGCCCGGCTCGTCCGGGAGCTCGCGGCGACGATCGGCGGTCACTAGAGACATGCGCTATTTGAGGATAGGAACCGGTGAAACTCGCCAGGGGCGAATTTCACCGGTGGGCTGGCCCGCCCTTTGTTCACTCCGCGGTCAGCGACAACGTGAGCCCGCCGATGGCCCCGACGAGAGCGATGATCGCGGCGGTTTCGCCCGCCCCCGGCGTCGGCGCGGGCGGGACGAAGAAAGCGCCGCCGGCGGTGGGCCGGAGCACGGTAGCGCCCGCGGTGGTGGGCGGGGCGCCCTCGGCGTGGATGACGAAGGCGAGCGCGAAGATGCAAGCCACCAGGATGCAGATCCGCGCCCTCCGGGGACCCTTCAGGGCGACTCCCAGGAGCGCGAGGACGAGCAGCGCGAGCAGCACGTCGGCGGCGGAGTAGACCTGCCAGGCGGTGGGATCGCGGGGAATGCCTTGGAGCGCCTGCAGCTTGTCGGCGAGCGTTACGTACGCCGGTGACAGGCTGCTCCAGGTCAAGAATAGGGACACGCACAGCACGAGGGCGCTGAAGAGCACCAACCAGTCGGCGATCAGGCTCCGGTCGTCCTTGCTCACGGCGCGCCAGTGTATGGCCGCGTGCGGTTTGTCCCGGCGGCCGCCGCCCGCCTCTGGGCGCTCAGTAGCTGCGCGCGGCCCAGATGATGGCGATCACCGTGTAGGCGGCGCCGCCGACGAGGACAAGCCAGACGAGCACGCCGCCGCCGCCAGCGTTCCACAGGCGCGATGTCGCGGTCAGGGTCACGACGGCAACGGCGACCGCCGCGTAGAGCCCGGCCCGGCGCCCGTCGCCGAGTGAGTAGAGAGCGACGCGATGCTGCCGGTACATGATCGACGCGAACCAGGCGATCGAGCCCAGGAAGAGGATCGATACCGCTTGGATGATTACCTGGCTGGCCGTGCCGCCGCCGGGCGCAAAGGCCACTACCGCCGCGAGAGCGAGGACGATCGCGATGTTGCGGGATATCTTGGTGGTCATTAGAAGGGATCGTACGCCCGTGGACCGCGAACCCCTTCGCGATCGGGTGAGCGGGGCCGCGGCGGGTCCGCGGCGCTGCCCGGCCAAGGCGGCGGCGCCGGCT
>JALYZL010000365.1 GCA_030948875.1 Actinomycetota bacterium | reverse complement strand
GTGCATGCCTACCCGACATTCGCGGAGGGGCCCGCGCGCGCCGCCGACGCGCACCTTCGCGCCCGCCTGCTCGGCAGCCGCACACGAACCTTCGCTCGCCCCGCGCTCGCTGCGCTGCGCGCGATCGACGCACTCCGGTGACCGCACCCCGCGCTGATGCCACACCCACCGAGGGCGAACGATGGGCCTCAGCCGAACTGACGTCACTGCGCCTCTCCCGCTACGGCCTCCCCGCGTGGGTGCGGTTCCTGGCCGCGTCGTTCAGAAGAGCTGCGGCAACCCGCCGCGCCCGCAGGCCGCTTGCTCGCCAGGCCGTCCGCTGGAGCGCCGCCAGCGCCATCACGACCTCGGTGCTGCGCCGCACGGTCGCTTGCCGCGCTGGGCGACCACTCTCGACGCGCGGCCTCGCCGCCTGGTGGCTGGCCCTGGTGCTGATGCTCGATTGGCATCTCGGCATGGTTGAGGGGATCGACGGTCAGCCACGGGAGAAGCTCTCGCTCGCCGACGCACTGACGCTCAGCCGTGCGGCGGCAGCTCCCTTCGCCGCCTCCGCTCCCCCAGACACGCCGCTCTACCTGACGCTTCTGGCTTTCGCCGGGGTCACGGACCTGCTGGACGGACGGCTCGCACGCCGTCGCGGCCCAACCCGCTTCGGGCGTGACTTCGACGCCCTGGCCGACCTCGCCTTCCGCGAAGCCGCCCTGCGCGGCGCACGACGTGCCGGATGGCTCTCGCCCGGGCCCATACGCGTCCTCGCCGCACGCCAAACGCTCCTGGTGTGCGGAAGCGCCTGGTCGTGGTTCGGTCACGCCCAGCGCCCGCCGCTCGACGAGACAAGGCTCGCCAGGTGGGACGCCCCACCACTGATCGCCGGGCTGGCCCTCGCCGCGCTCGGTCGCCGACGAGCTGGTGCCATCCTCATCACGGTCGCCGCGATCGTCGGCGGCGCGGCTCTTCTGCGAACCACACGCGCGCGGCCAACTCCCGTCGCATCGCGATAGCCAGCCAGGCGGCGGTCTGCGTGGTTAGCCGCCGCTGCGCGCCCGCGTCCTCACCCGCGCGCGCCACAGAAGCCCCGCGCCCCCGACCGTCATCACCGCCAGCACACCGAGCGCCACCAGCGCCTGCGGTGAGGAGTAGTTGCCGATGCTTCCGCCGAGAGTGGCGTAGGCGAAGGCGCGCGGGGCGGCTCCCAGGGCGGTGGCGGCGGCGAAGTCACGGATCCCGATGCCGGTCAGTCCCGCTGCATAGCTGATCAACGCGAACGGCATCGCCGGCGCGATCCGCGCGTACAGCACCGCGACGAACCCGCGTGCCTCGATCCGCTCGCTGACCCGGCGCACCCGTCCTCTGGCCAGCACTGTGTAGGAACGCCGGACCAGGACACGAGCGGCCAGGAAGGCCAGGCATGCTCCAAGGGTGGCCGAGACGACGGCGAGCCCGGTGCCCAGCGCGGCGCCGAAGAGGAGACCGCTGGCTCCGGCGAGCGCTGATCCGGGCACGAACGCGCAGGTGAGCACGGCGTAGATGGCGACAATCGCGAGCGGCGCCCACGCGCCCACCTCACTGACCTCGTGGCGCAGCCGGTCGGCGGAGTGTGGCGCGAGAAGGAGCCCCACGGCGAACAGCACCATCAACGCTGCCGCGAGTGCACTGAGCCGCCACGCAGCCACGCGCCGATCGTTCAAGCTCGCGGCGAGCGGGTCAGGGGAGGGAAAGAGCGCATCGTGTCGGGAGGGCGCGAAGCCGACCAGGCTCAGCGTCGCCCGCTTATCAGCCCGGCGTTTGAGACGAGGAAGGGCACGAGGAAGTTCAGGCCGCACCTGATCCACGTCGCCGCCGTGGCGCGGCCGCCGAACAGCACGCCGCCCTGATTGATCGCCGTCAGCAGGACCCCGACGACGAGGGCGATGCGTACGGTCCGTGTCAGATTGCGGCGGTGGCCGCAGAACAGGACCGTCTCGCGAACGCGAGCTCCAATACGCGTCACGCGCTCCCGCTGGATGGACGCCCCCCGTTTCAGTGGTAGAAGCCAATCGCGGTCAGAGCCACCACAAGCGCCAGGCACGCGATGAAGAACGCCCCGGCGCGACGAAGGCGTCGCCACTCGGGCGCCGCCGCCGGTGGAG
Source organism: Actinomycetota bacterium (assembly GCA_030948875.1). GTDB lineage: Bacteria > Actinomycetota > Thermoleophilia > Solirubrobacterales > Solirubrobacteraceae > Palsa-465. The sequence goes on along the minus strand of JALYZL010000365.1, from coordinate 3,064 downwards.
CGCCTCCGTCCTCATGCGGAGTCGCTGCCGGCGCGACGGTCGCGTCCCATGCGCCGAGCCCGTGCACGCGGTCGGCGAGGGAGGCGAACCCGAGGCGGGGCAGCCGAGGCGACCTCGGCGTGGGAAGGACGATGAGGTCCGCCTGCGCGATCTGCGCCGCCCGGGCAATCTCTCTGGCTCCCTGTCCCTTGGCGATCGCATAGGTGACCGACGCGTCGTCGCCCACCACTTCGCGAGCCTCGCACAATGCCTCTTCGGCGTCGTAGCGCATCTCGCGATTCCAGATCGCGGCACCGTGGCGACAGCTGGCGCAACCCACCCGTACATCGTCATAGGGCATCGTGCGGAGCACCGTCAGCTCCGCGCCCTCGCGGCGCGCCCGCTCGATGGCGTAGCTGAGCGCCGCGCGTCCGTTCGCCGTCTGCTCAAAGACGACGAGGGCGCGCGCAGGTGCGCCGGCGTCGATGCTGAGGTCGTCTCTCTGCTCGGTGGTCATGGCAAATCCACGTTCAGCGTTTGACCATTGGTGGCGCACAAAGGATTCTTCTGCCGCCGTCTGACGGTCTGACTTCTGGCGCCAGCCGGGGAGCGGTCAATATGGAGGACATGACCGCAGCCCGCAACGGGACGGCGATGCTCATCTCCGTGGTCGTCCCCGTCCTTGACGAGGCGGCCACCGTGGGGTCGTTGCTTGACCACCTCGCCGGCCTGGAAGGCCGGCTCGAGGTCATCCTCGCCGACGGCGGATCGACAGACGCCACGGTGCAGGTGGCATGCGAGCATGCCCCTGCGCCCCGGATGATCCGGTCGGAGCGTGGGCGCGCTCGCCAGATGAACGAGGGCGCCGCGGTGGCTCGTGGCGAGGCGATCATCTTCTTGCACGCCGACACTCGCCTGCCGCCACAGGCATATCGGCTGATCAGCACCGCGCTTGCCGACCCGCGGGTGATCGGCGGGAACTTCAGCCTGCGCTTCGATGGCGAGGATCAGTTTTCCCGGCTGCTCGGCCTCTGGTACCGCGCGCAGCGTCGCGCCGGCATCTATTACGGCGACTCGGCGGTGTGGTTGCGGCGTGACACGTTCGAGCAACTCGACGGGTTCCGCGCGCTCCCGATCATGGAGGACTACGATCTCGTCCGCCGGCTCGAGCGGGCCGGCAGGACCGTCTGTCTCCCCGGCCCCGCCATTACGTCCGCGCGGCGGTGGCAGCGACTTGGCCTTGCCCGGACGATCGCCTCCTGGGTGCTGATCCGCTGGCTCTACCTGGCGGGCGTGTCACCGGTGCGGCTGGCTCGGCTCTATCCGCGGGTTCGGTAGCGCCGCCGCCGCCGACGGTCGGCTTGACCACCGGTCGTACGTGCGATTCTCAGTCGATGAATGCCGGTGGCAAGCGCCCGTGCCTGACACCTCAAGCGACGGCGGGGGATCGCTCGTGAACCCGCCCGAGAAGCACCTGGCGGGTGTGCCCGGCGCCGAGCGAACGCTGGTGGCCTCGGCGCAGGCCGGTGATCGCGTCGCTTTTGAACAGCTCGTGCAGCGCGACCGCGCTCGCGTGCTGCGGCTGTTGGTGCGCATCACGCGCAGCCCGGAGACTGCGGAGGATGCCATGCAGGATGCGCTCGTCCGGGCCTGGCGCAACATCCCGCGCTTCAACGGGCGATCCACCTTCTTGACCTGGCTCACCCGGATCGCCATCAACGAGGCCTACCGACTCATGAAGCAGTCGCAAGCCAAGACAACCCTTCCGCTCGACGACGCGGTCGGCGAGCGGATTCCGAACTGGGGGGCCGGCCCCGAGGAGATCTTCGAGTCACGCGAGTTCCTCAGCGCCATCGACTCGGCGCTCGGCAGGCTCCCCTTGGACTACCGCCAAGCCGTGGTCCTGCGCGACGTGGAAGGCCTCAGCACCCGCGAAGCGGCCGACGCGCTCGGCATCGAGGAGCGGGCCCTCAAGAGCCGACTCCACCGTGGTCGAATGGCCCTTCGCCGGGAGCTCGACAGCTTCTTCGGGGGATAATCGATCGGTGATGCCAGGGATCGCGGCGGGAACGAGCAGTTTCGCTGCGCGCCTACGCGTCATGACCAGCGCGGATGTAGTGGCCCGCCATCGTGCGGCCGGCCGGAGCTTCGTAGCCGACGGGGTCCGCAGCTTTGTACGGGAGGACGGTCAGGGCGATCCTGTCGTTTGCATCCACGGGGTTCCCCACTTCCTCGTTCCTGTACGGCAAGGTGCTAGCGGAGCTCGCGTCCCGCGGGCTCCGCGGGGTGGCGTTCGATTTGCCAGGGTTAGGATTGGCTGAGAGGCCGAGCGCCTTCGACTACACCTGGACCGGCCGGGGCCGGTTCTGCGCGACGGCGGTCCACGAGCTCGGCCTTCACCGCTTCCATCTCGTCGTGCATGACATCGGCGGTCCGGTGGGATTTGAGCTCGCGGCGGCGCGGCGCGACCGGATCGCGTCGCTGACGATCCTCAACACGATGATCGACGTCGACACCTTCAAGCGGCCGTTGGCGATGGAGCCCTTCGCCCGACGCGGCACCGGCGAGATGTACCTGCGCACGCTGAGCAAGCCGGCCTTCAGGCTGCTGATGCGCTGGCTCGGCGTTGCCGACATGAGCCGCGTCTCACGAGAGGAGCTCGACGCCTACGTCGATCTGCTCAAGCGCGAGGACGGCGGTCGAGCCTTCTTGCAGATCATGCGCGGCTTTGAGCGCACGCCGCAGAAGCGCGATCTGTATCGCTCCACCATGCGAGAGGTCCCGTATCCGGTGCAGGTGATCTGGGGCGAGCTCGATCCGGCGCTGAAGATCGACCTCGAGGGTGAGCAGCTGCGCAGTGCGGCAGGCCTGCAGACGATCCACCGCCTGCCCGCCAAGCATTTCCTCCAGGAGGATCAGGCCCCAGCGATCGCCGAGCGGATCGCCGCGCTCACCTGAGCCTTAGTGCTCTAGCTCGGAAGTTCGCCGACGTATTGTGGTCAGGCGGTCTGGGCGACGGCCGGTCGAGTCGTTGGGCTAGGCGGTCGGGGTCGCGGGCGCAGAGCCGTCACAAACATCACGCCCT
>JALYZL010000363.1 GCA_030948875.1 Actinomycetota bacterium | reverse complement strand
CCATGGAAGCAGCCGGGGGTGCGCACGAGAGCGCGCCGATACCGCCCCGCCAGCGCGGACGCCCCGCTCAGCAGATCGTCGACGCGACTCTCGTGAAGCCGTCCGCGGTCATCGCCGGTGACCGCGTCGGCCAGGTCGCTGACGAGCCGCGCGAGCCGCGCGTGCCAGCGGATCGCCGAACCCGCGGCGGGAAGCCTCGAAGCTACGGCGCGGACGGCATCGGCGGCCAGCGCAAGAGCTGGCGCGGTGGTCGCGTGACCGTCGTGGAGCAGGCCGGCGGCGCGATCGAGCGGATAGATCTCAGGGTGCAGCCCGTCCTCGATGATCTGTGCGATGCCGGCCGCGAGCAGGAAGCCGTCGAGCCAATCAGCGCGCTCGTATGCGGAGCGCAGCAGGGGCGCAAGCTCGTCGAGGTCGACCAGCAGGTTGTAGACAGCCGACTCCCCGGTCACGGCCCTGCACGATACGAGACCGTCGGTCAGCTCAAGCGGCGCGCTGCAGCTCGGACTGCCGCCGATCGGGCGGGCCGTCGTGGACGACGTAAACGAGCGAGGTCTGCAACGGCGCGCGGCGCCGCTCGCCGACACGCCACTCGACGCCGATACGCGGTGCCTCCCGGTTCGTCCGGCGGTCGCCGCGGCGGCGATCGTTCCCGGCCGGCACCCAGGTGTCGCACTCGTGGGCTGCCACCTGGCTCACCGATAGCTCGATTCGAGCCGCGTCGGGGATCATCAGGCCGTGACCCGGCGCCCGCTCGCGGATCATCGTCGCGAGCACGCGGCGGCCGTCACGGAACGCGTTCAGGTTGGAGCTACCGGCCCGTCGCTCCAGCTCCACGCTCGGCACCTCCTCGATCACGAGTCCGGCCTTGACCGCGTTCAGCACGAGCTGGGTCTCGATCTCGAATCCGTCCGCAGACAGGGCCAACGCCTCGAGGTGGTGACGCCAGAAGGCGCAATAGCCGTAGCAGAGGTCGGTGAATCGCACGCCGAAGAACAGGTTGGCGAGTGTGACGAAGACCTGGTTGCCAAGCAGCCGCGTCCGGGTGAAGTCGACGGATCCGCCCCCTGGCATGTGCCGCGAGCCCTTGACGAAGTCCGCGCCGGATCGCAGCGCGGCGACGAACCGGTCCATTTCCCGGGGGTCGGTGCTGCCGTCCGCGTCGATCATCACGATGATGTCTCCATGCGCGGCCGCGAATCCGGCGCGCAGCGCGGCGCCTTTGCCCCGCTGACGCTGGTGAACGACGACCACATCGGGCCGCAGATTGCGGGCCACGGCCTCGGTCGCGTCGGTCGAGAGGCCGTCGACGAGGACGACCTCCGAGACCCAGGCGGGGATGTTCTCGAGCACCCAATCGATGCTCCCCGCTTCGTTCAGCGCCGGAATCACGACGCTGACGGATGCGGCTCGAGCGCCGCCCGCGGCCCGTTCGGGAAGCCGGCGCGCGGCGCGCGTCTTGCACTCGCTGCTGCGGTCCTGTACCTGAGTGTCCCGGCGCCGCCGCGGTGCGGCCTTTGCGACCTTGGTGGCAACCAGCGCTGCGCTGGTAGCGACGGCTACGGCCAGCGGGATGACAGATACGAGAATGGGAACGGCCCCCTGTTTGGATGAAGGTGGTTGAGCGATGTAGTCCCGGGCTCAGCGGTTCCCCACGCCTCGTCCCGATGTCGGCTCCTCGAGCATGAACCGGCTAGTTATGTCCGCTTGCCCGATTTCTGGGGTGCCATTCTCCTCTTATACCCCGCTCCTCGGACCTGAACACCACGCGACAATATACCACAAAAGTTTCCGGTAGTTCCGGTAGTCGAACCAGAGAGAGGTGATGCCGGGATTTGAGGCATGCCAGTACTCTCGCGACTGGAGCTAGTCGGATGGGAGCGTCGGCAGGAACATGAGCGCGCGGAATGTCCGAGGATCGACCCCAGCGGCGGCAGGCATGGCGGTCCTCACGCTGCCGGGCACCGCCATCACCACCAGCCGGCTCGGCTTCGGCTGCGCGGAGCTGTACCGCGAACCGAGCAGCGCTCAGCGGCGGCGGCTGCTTGACAGCGCTCATCACGCCGGGATCCGCCATTTCGATGTCGCTCCGATGTACGGGCTCGGGGTTGCCGAGCGTGAGCTTGGGGCGTTCGCTTCCCAGCGGCGCGATCAGGTCGTGATCGCGACCAAGTTCGGCATCAGCCCTTCGCCGGCCGCGAGGGCGATCGGGCGGGTGCAGGGGCCGGCTCGGCGGTTGCTGGTGGCGGCGCCAGGCCTGCGGTCGCGGGCGCGGTCCTCGGC
>JALYZL010000574.1 GCA_030948875.1 Actinomycetota bacterium | reverse complement strand
CTCCACGTCGTGGCACGCCGGAATTTGGCAAAGCTGACCGCGGCCGGCGGATCTGGCTCTGCCAAATCCGCCAATGGAATCGGCACGGATGCGATTCCACAATCGCCGCTAGGCGATTTCACCCCGTGGTATGTTCCGCCCGCCGTGTCTGGGTGGAGAGTGAGGAGCGGAGCGATCGCCGCTACCGCGGTGGTCGGGCTTGCGCTCGCGGGCTGCGGCGGATCGAACCAGGCGGCGAGCGAGCCGAGCGGGAACTTCGCGGTCGACGTCCCCACCGCCACGTTCCCCGCCCAGCAGACCCTGGCCCAGCACGCGGACATGGTCATCACCGTCCGCAACGCCGGCACCAAGCCGATCCCCGACATCGCGGTAACGATCACCGACGCCGGTTACGGCACCTCTGCTCAGCCCTTCGCCGAGGATATCCACGCTCCCGGACTGGCCGCCTCGTCACGCGCGGTGTGGATCGTCGACCAGGCGCCGTGCCCGGGCGCGGCCGATCAGTGCGCTCCGCTCGGCCCGGGCGGCGTGCGCCAGACCGGCGGCCCCGGCGGAGCCGTCACCGCGTACTCGAACACGTGGGCGTTGGGACATCAGCTCGAGTCCGGTCGCAGCGCCACCTTCACGTGGGGCGTCACCGCCGTGAAGACGGGCGTCCACGTAATCCACTACCAGATCGCCGCGGGCCTCAACGGCAAGGCCAAGGCGGTCCACGCCAGCGGCCAGCCGCTACGGGGAACGTTCGTGGTGAACATCGCCTCCAAGCCGCGGCAGCCCTACGTCAACGACGCGGGTCAGATTGTCAACGTCCCGTAACCGACGCCGTGCTCGAAATCACTTTGCGGTCTGGCGGCGTGGCGCCTGTGCTGATCGTGGTTGCGGGCCGCCCGGGGAGAGGGAACAACCGGGCGGCCCGCCCACCGCGATGGCATGCGCTCACAGCGCCGCCAGAACGCGCGGATGGGCCTGGAGCGTGTCCTCTCCCGCCTCACCCGTGCGAATGCGATACGCCTGCTCGACCGGCAGGACGAAGACCTTTCCGTCCCCGATCGACCCGGTGCGGGCGTGTCGCAAGATTGTGTCAACGATCATCGGCGTGTCGCCGTCGGCGACCGCGCATTCGATCTTGACGTTTGGACGTAGATAGGACCTGCGCTGGGCCGCGAGTTCGTCGCCAGGCGAACTCGCGACGGAGTCGGCAGGGACGCCGACTCCGCATCGGCCGCCAGCCGATGCCACGCCCTCCCGGCGACCCGAGCCCTGGGCCGCGCATACGGTGATGCAGGGAAAGCCGAGCTCAAGCAGTTCGGAGCAGATCGGTTCGAACGCTTCCTCCCTTACGTAGGCGATGACCATTTTCATCGTGCAATCAGTATTCGCCCGAGTGGTGGCCACGTCATTAGCCTTGTGGAGAAAGATCACCGTCCCCAATGCTCCTAGCGAACGCTGCGCCGCCCGGCGTACTCATCGGGCGCTGATTTGGCCATCTGGATAGTGACCCGGGCTTTCATAGTTCCATAGGCTTCACTTTTCAGTCTGTCCACCGGACGAGGTCCGCTCGGACGAAGTCCGCCGGATGAAGTCCGCTACCACCGTAGCGCGCCCCCGCCGCCGGAGCGTGCCAGGAAGGATCGACAACAAGCATGCCCATTCGCCAGACGAACGTCACCGCCGCGCAGTGGAACTCCAACGGTGGCGCACTTGGCGCACCCGACCTGACCTCGCCCGATAACCAGATTTTCGGAGTCAACGTCTTCAGCGCCGCCATCCAGCGTCAGCGACTGCCCAAGGACATCTTCCGGCGCCTTTCGCAGACGCTCGCAAAGGGCGAGCCGCTCGACACCTCGCTGGCGGACTCGGTGGCGCTGGCGATGAAGGAATGGGCGCTCGAGAAGGGCGCGACGCACTACAGCCATGTCTTTCAGCCCCTGACCGGGCTGACGGCGGAGAAGCACGACAGCTTCTACGGACCCACCGGCGAGGGCACGGCGCTCGCCGAGTTCTCCGGCAAGGAGCTGATCCAGGCCGAGCCCGACGCATCGTCATTTCCCACCGGCGGCCTCCGGAGCACCTTCGAGGCCCGCGGCTACACGGCCTGGGACCCGACGAGTCCGGCGTTCATCCTCGAAAATCCAAATGGCGCCCTGCTGTGCATCCCGACGGCCTTCGTTTCCTGGACCGGCGAGGCCCTCGATCACAAGATCCCGCTGCTGCGCTCGATGGACGCGCTCTCGAAGTCGGCGATCCGGGCGCTGCGGTTGTTCGGCAACGACGAGTCGGTGCGCGTGTTCACCACGGTCGGCCCCGAGCAGGAGTATTTCCTGGTCGACGAGCAGTACTACTTCGAGCGGCCCGACCTCATCATCACCGGCCGCACCCTGTTCGGAGCCAAGCCGCCCAAGGGTCACGAGCTCGACGACCACTACTTCGGCTCAATCCCCGAGCGCGTGCTCGCCTACATGCTCGAAACCGAGCGTGAGCTCGCCAAGCTCGGCGTACCGGTCAAGACTCGCCACAACGAGGTCGCGCCCAACCAGTACGAGCTCGCCCCCATCTTCGAGAACTCCAACGTCGGCTCCGATCACCAGCAGCTGACCATGCAGGTCATGCAGAACGTCGCACGCCGCTACGGGCTCGTGTGCCTCCTGCACGAGAAGCCCTTCGCCGGCGTCAACGGGTCCGGCAAGCACAACAACTGGTCGATGGGGACCGACTCTGGCGAGAACCTGCTCGAGCCCGGCGACACCCCGCACGAGAACCTCCAGTTCCTGTTCTTCTGCGCCGCGGTGATCCAGGCCGTAAACAAGCACCAGGGTCTGCTGCGCGCGTCGATCGCCTCGCCGGGCCAGGACCACCGCCTCGGCGCCAACGAGGCGCCGCCCGCGATCATCTCGATCTTCCTCGGTTCCGAGCTCGAGAAGGTGTTCGACGCGATCGAGCGCGGCGAGGCGGGCGAGTCGACCCCCGAGTCATTCCTCGGGCTCGGCACTCCGGTGCTCCCCCCGCTGCCCCTCCACGGCGGCGACCGCAACCGCACGAGCCCGTTCGCCTTCACGGGCAACAAGTTCGAGTTCCGCGCCCTGGGCTCGAGCATGTCGCTCTCGCTTCCCAACGCGGTGCTCAACACCACCGTCGCCGAGGCCATCGATTACCTATCCGAGGAGCTCGAGGACGCGCTCGAGGCCGGCACCAGTCTCGAGGACGCGCTGCGCCCGGTTATCCAGCGCAGCTACGCCGCGAACAAGCAGATTGTCTTCGGCGGCGACAACTACTCCGAGGAGTGGCACGCGGAAGCAGAGCAACGAGGACTGCTCAATCTCCGGGCCACCCCCGACGCGCTCCCATACATGCTCACCGACGACACCCTGACGGTGTTCTCCAACTACGGCGTGCTCTCGCCGCGCGAGCTCGAGTCCCGCTACGAGGTCTCGCTCGAGCAGTACGTGACCAAGATCAACATCGAGGCGGAGACCGCATCGACGATCGCGCACACGATGCTCCTGCCCGCGGCGGTGCGTCACCTGGCGATGCTGCGCCAAGGCGGCGTGTCGTCGCTGGCGACCGAGACCGAGGAGCTCGTGAACGAGTTCATCGAGACGATCACCGCGCTCGAGGAGGCCAACCTCGACGAGAGCCACCCGGACGGGGACCTACTCGAGGAGGCAAAGTACATGCGCGACACGGTGCTCCCGGCCATGGACGAGGTCCGGGCCAGCGCCGACAAGCTCGAGAAGATCGTCGCCGACGATTTCTGGCCCCTGCCCAAGTACTCGGAGATCCTGTTCATCAAGTAGCTCCTGCAGTCCTCGCGGCCTTGTCTCTTCGGACCTCGGTGCGGTCGAGCCACTCACCGAACGCATCTGGGGGCAGCGGGCGACTGACGTAATAGCCCTGGATCCGGTCGCAGCCGAGCACCCGCAGGCGCTCGAGCGTGAACTCGTCTTCGACGCCCTCGGCGACGACCTCCAATCCGAGATCATGACCCAGGTTGATGGTCGAGCGGACGATGATCAGGTCGCTTTCGTCTCGCAGCATCGAGGTCACGAAGGAACGATCGATCTTGAGCTCGTCGACGGGCATGCGGCTGAGGTGCCCCAGCGACGAGTATCCGGTGCCGAAATCGTCGATCGACAGGCGAATGCCGAGCGCGCTCAGGCTCCTGAGCGTCGCAACGGCGCGGTCCGGGTCGGACATGATCATGCTCTCGGTAATCTCGAGGTGGAGAGCCGCGGCGGGAAGCCCGTGAGCGGCGAGCGTGTGCTCGATCTCGTCCGGGAGGTCGCGATCGAGCAGGTTGCGCACGGACAGGTTCACCGACACGGCGAGCTCCTGCCCTGCCCGCCGCCACTTCGCGCATTGCTCGATGGAACGATCGATCACGTGCCGGGTGAGCGGCCCGATCATCGGCGTCTGCTCGATGAGCTGGATAAACAACGCCGGCGCGAGCAGCCCCAGTTCCGGATGCTCCCAGCGCACGAGCGCTTCGGCGCCGCACACCCGCCCCGCCTCCACGTCCACGATCGGCTGGTAATGGACGACGATCTCGTCCGCCCCCAGGGCGCGCTGGAAGTCGCTGAGCACGTTCAGGCGCCGTCGGGAGTAGACGTCTTGCTCGGCCGCGAAGAACCTGTAGCCGCTCTGACCGCGCTTGGCCGCGTACATCGCGATGTCGGCTCGCCGGATCAGCGTTTGGGCGTCTGCCCCGTCAAGGGGGAAGCGCGAGATCCCCATGCTCGCCCCGACCGTGAGCAAGAGCTCGTCGACGACCAGCGGCTCCTGGATGCACGCGAGCAACTCGACGGCGGTCAGCTCGAGCGCCTCGGGGTCACCGGCCTCGCCCGCCGGGAGCACCGCGAACTCGTCTCCGCCCAGCCTCGCTACGAGACCGTCCGGGCCGACCCGCGCGGCGAGCCTGGGCCCGAGCTCGCGGAGCAGGGCATCGCCGTAGAGGTGGCCGAGAGTGTCGTTGATCTCCTTGAAGTGATCGAGATCGATCAGCATCACCGCGAAAGCCTTGTCTGGCTCGGCACTGGCGATCTTCTCCTCGATCTGGCTCGCGAACCGCTCCCGGTTTGCCAAGCCGGTGAGTACGTCGGTGGTCGCCATGCGCTGCAGCTCCTCGCTCCGCCGCTCGGATAGGAGCAGGGCGCTCACCAGGTACTGGAAGACCACGAGGACGAGCCCGACGAGCGCCAGGCCGACAGTCCCGTGGGTGACCGCGACGTACACCGCGGCCACCGTGAGCAAGGCGGAGAACAGCTCCGAAGCGAGGATCGGCCGCAACGCCTCCCGCGCTTTCTGAGCGAGCGAGGCTCCGTCGAGGTGGCACTGATAGCCGGCGATCATCGCGAAGTTGATCGCCAGGGCCGCCACGAAGGTGGCGAACACGAGCAGGTAGTAGCCGAGCTGGTGCGGACCAACGTCCGCCACGGTGGTCGCGGCGTGGAAGAAGAGGGCGGCCGCGAGGGGAAACCACACGTAGGTGATGAGGTTGTTGCGGAAGTAATGCTGGGACTCCCGCCAGCGCACCCAGCCGATGGTGATGGTGAGGACGCCGATCAGCGCGGCAGGCCCCCCTCCGAGCAGCACCGCGGCGAGGATCAGCCCGAGGAAGCTTCCCGAGACCTTGAGCTTGCTCGAGTCGGTTTCCACCGACATCAGGTCGCTGGCCAGCGTGAAGGAGGCGAGGACGGCGAGCGACCACGGGTTCCAGTGATCGCCGCCGGCGGTCGCCGCGATCGTCAGCCCGGCGGCCACGAACGCGAGCCGCTGGACGCCGACGACGGCACCGCTGGCCTGACGGGCGATCGGATGGGGGGTCGCCGGGACTTCCACGTGTGTCTTAATCGGTGCCGGACCGCTACTCCACGGGAGCACCAACTACGCCCTTGATTGCGTAGGAAACCCTCTACGGTCGCGCGTGCTCGCGCCGCGCCGCCGCGGCCGCCGAGACAAGGACGACGAGCACCCCGCCGG
>JALYZL010000303.1 GCA_030948875.1 Actinomycetota bacterium | reverse complement strand
CGACTCCGTCGACCTCCACGCCTGGGCCGAGGCCTACATCCCCGGCGCCGGCTGGGTCGGCCTCGACCCCACCTCGGGGCTGCTGACCGGCGAGGGGCACATACCGCTCGCCTCCACCTCGCTCCCCGCCGCGGCGATGCCCATCACCGGGACTGCGGAGTCGCCGCAGACGAGCTTCGAGTACTCGGGCGTGGTGCGCCGGATCCACCAGGCCGTGCAGGTCACCCTGCCCTATACGGCGGAGCAGTGGGAGCGAATCGACGCCCTCGGGCACAAGGTGGACGCCGCGCTGAAGGCCGCCGACGCCCGGCTGACGATGGGAGGCGAGCCGACGTTCGTGTCGGCGAAGGACATCGAGAAGCCCGAGTGGAACACGGCGGCGGTGGGGGGAACGAAAGAGGCGCTCGCGTGGAGCCTGGCCGAGCGCCTCGCCCACGACTTCGCGCCCGGCGCGCTCCTCCTCCACGGCCAGGGCAAGTGGTATCCGGGCGAGCCGCTCCCCCGCTGGCAGATCGGCGTGTACTGGAGGGCCGACGGGCACCCCCTGTGGCGCGACCCGGGGCTGCTCGCCGACCCGACCACGCCAGGATCGGCCACCGAGGCGGACGCGGCCGGGATCGTCACCGCCCTGGCGGACGCGCTCGGCCTCCCCGAGGAGGTCCGCTACCGGGCCTACGAGGATCCGGTCGGGCGGCTGTGGAGCGAGGCGAGACTCCCCGGCGGGGACCCGCCGACCGTGTCTGGGCCCGACCCGTCCGGCGCCGGGCTCGCCCTCCCGGAGGCGCGGGCGGCGATCATCGCCGGCCTCGACGCCGAGCGTGGGCGACCCCGGGGCTGGGCCCTGCCCCTGCACCGCGCGCCCGGGGACCCGGGCTGGTCGACCGGTCGGTGGTGCCTGCGCCGGGGGCATTTGTTCCTGATCTCCGGCGACTCTCCGATCGGCCTGCGCCTGCCCCTCGACGCGCTGACGTGGACGCCGCCCCCCGGCGACCCGCTGCTCTCGCTCTTCCGCACGGTCTCGGACCTGCCAGCCGAACCGCCGGGCGGCAAAGCGACGGCGGTCGCGCCCGCGAAAATGCAGGAGCCGCCGCCCATCACCTCGCTGTGCGTCCAGCTCGGCGACGGGCACGTCCACGTGTTTCTCCCCCCGATCGCCGACTACGGCCATGCCGTCGAGCTCATCGGGCTGATCGAGGACGTCGTCGCCACCGCCGGGATCCAGGTCGTCATCGAGGGCTATCCGCCGCCCGTGGACACACGCGGTCGTCACTTCGTGGTCGCCCCGGACCCGGGGGTGATCGAGGTGAACATCCATCCCAGCGCCTCGTGGCCCGAGCTGTCGGACCGCACCAGGACGATCGACGATGAGGCGCGGGCGCTCGGCCTGGTCACCGAGAAGTTCAGGCTCGACGGTACGCACACGGGGACGGGCGGGGGGAGCCACCTCACGCTTGGGGGACCCACACCCGCGGACAGCCCGCTCCTGCGTCGCCCGGACCTGCTGCGCAGCCTCCTCACCTACTGGCAGCATCACCCATCGCTCTCCTACCTGTTCTCCGGCCGCTTCGTCGGCCCCACGAGCCAGTCACCGCGGATCGACGAGGGCCGGCACGAGAGCCTGTACGAGCTCGAGATCGCCTTCGCCGAGCTCGAGCGCCTGAGCGCCGAGGGCCCGGCACCGCCGTGGCAGGTCGACCGCCTGTTCCGCCACCTGCTTACCGACCTGACCGGCAACACCCACCGAGCCGAGTTCTGCATCGACAAGCTCTTCGATCCCGCCACCGACCACGGACGCCTCGGCGTGCTCGAGCTCCGCGGCTTCGAGATGCCGCCCCATCCCCAGATGGCGCTCCTCCAGTCGCTCCTCGTACGCGCCCTGGTGGCGCGGTTCTGGGCCGAGCCCTACGCTGCGCCGCTCGTGCGCTGGGGCACCGAGCTCCACGACCGCTTCCTGCTCCCGTGGTGGCTGGCGCTCGACATCCGCTCGGTCCTCGCCGATCTTGACCGGCATGGCTTCGCCTTCGAGGACGCGTGGCTCGAGCCGTTCCTCGAATTCCGCTTCCCGCTCCTCGGCGCCGTCAGCGTCGAAGGAGTCTCACTCGAGCTGCGCACCGCGATCGAGCCGTGGAACGTGCTCGGCGAGGAGGCCGCAGCGACGACCTCGCGCTTCGTCGACTCGTCCCTGGAACGCCTCGAAGTTCGACTCGACGGGGCGACCGACTCCCGCTACGGCGTGACCTGCAACGGCTTCCCGGTGCCCATCCAGCCCACCGACACCCCGGGGACCTACGTGGGAGGGGTGCGCTACCGGGCCTGGCAGCCGCCCTCGACGTTGCATCCGACGATCGGGGTCCACACCCCGCTCGTGTTCGACATCGTCGACCGCTGGAGCAGTCGCTCGATCGGGGGATGCACCTACCACGTGGTCCACCCAGGGGGCGTCGCCTACAAGCGTCTGCCCTCGGGCGCCAAGGACGCCGAGGCGCGCCGCGCGAGCCGCTTCGAGCCCACCGGTCACACCCCCGGACGGATCGAGGTGGCTGACATCCGCCGCGAAGGGGAATACCCTCGGACCCTCGATCTCCGTCGCGTCAGGGAACCGCCGACCGGGAACGAAGCCGCCGCCGACAGCCCATGACGAGCACCATCCCGCCACCATTGCCCGCCTACCGGCCCCTGCCGGGCTGCTACGACGAGATGATCGACGGCGACGGGGCGCCGCGGCCGCACTGGGCCCACCTCGCCGAGGCGTTCGCCGAGCTCGGGGTCGGCGAGCTCCTGCGCCGCCAGGAGGAGGCGACCCGGCTGCTCGATCAGGACGGGGTGATCTACCACTCCTACCCCGAGTCCCCTCGCCCGGGCCGGCGCTGGCTGCTGGACCCGCTGCCCGCCGTCGTGAGCAGCCACGAGTGGGAGAGCGTCGAGACCGGGGTGATCGAACGCGCCGAGCTCTTGAACCTCGTGCTCGAGGACCTCTACGGGCCACGCGAGCTCCTGCGCCGGCGCGTGCTTCCCCCCGAGGTGGTGTTCGGGCACGCCGGGTTCCTGCGCCAGTGCGACCAGATCCGCCTGCCCGGCACCCAGCAGCTCTTCAGCTACGCCGCCGACCTCGGCCGCGACGAGGACGGCCGCTGCCTGGTCATCGCCGACCGCACCCAGGCGCCCTCGGGCTCAGGCTATGCGCTCGAGAACCGGACGGTGATCTCGCGCGTCCTCCCGAGCCTGTACCGCGATGCGCAGGTGCACCGGCTGGCGCCCTTCTTCCGTTCGCTGCGAGTGGCGCTGCAGGAGGCGGCGCCTCCGGGCGTCGAGGACCCGCGGATCGTCGTCCTCACTCCGGGGCCGTGGAACGAGACCGCCTTCGAGCACGCGGTGTTCGCCTCCTCGCTTGGCTACTCGCTCGTCGAGGGCTCCGACCTCACGGTGAGGGACGGGCGGGTGTGGATGCGGTCGGTGGGCCAGATCGAGCCTGTCGACGTGATCCTGCGCCGCGTCGACGCCTGGTACTGCGACCCGCTCGAGCTCAAGCCTGATTCCCAGCTCGGCATCCCCGGTCTCGTCGAGGCGGCCCGCTGCGGGTCGGTCTCGGTCGTCAACACCCTGGGCTCGAGCGTGCTCGAGAGCCCGGCGCTCATGACCTTCCTCCCGCGCCTGAGCGAGCACCTGCTCGGAACCCCGCTGCGCCTCCCCAGCGTGCCGACGTGGTGGTGCGGGGAGGAGGAGGGCCGGCGCCGCGTGCTCGCTCATCTCGGGCGCCTGATCCTTCGCCCCGTCTCACGCGAGGCCGGCGCCGGATCAGTGATGGGGTGGGAGTGCTCCACCGTCGAGCTCGACGAGCTGCGCCGCCGGATCGAGCATCGGCCCTGCGCCTGGGTAGGGCAGGAAGCCCTGGCCATGGCGTCGGCTCCCACGCTCACCCCAAGCGGTCTCGAGTCGCGCCGGAGCGTGATGCGGGCCTTCGCCGTCGCCCGCAAGGACTCCTACGTGGTGATGCCGGGCGGGCTCACCCGGGTCGCGCCCAACGTCAGCAACGGCCGCATCTCCAATCAGGCGGGGGCGATCGCCAAGGACACCTGGGTGCTCGCCTCCGAGCCCGAGCGCCTGACCGGCTTCTGGCTGCAGTCGGGGCCGGCGGTCGAGGGGATCGACCCGATGTCTTCGATCCCCTCGCGCGCGGCCGAGAACCTGTGGTGGCTCGGTCGTTACGCCGAGCGCGCGGAGGCGGTGACGCGTCTGCTGCGCACCGTCCACGACCGGCGGGGCGATTTCCAGGGCAGCGCCAACCCGGCGGGGATCGCCTCGCTGCGCGCCCTGCTCGCGGCGCTGACGAGGATCACCTCGACCTACCCCGGCTTCGTCGGCGCCGGCGCCCAGGAGCGCCTGGCGGCGCCCGAGGACGAGCTGCTCGACCTCGTCGTCAACTATCAGCGCCCGGGCGCGCTCGCCCACGCCGTGCGGTCGCTGATCGACGCCGCCTATGCGGTGCGCGACCAGCTCTCGCGGGACACCTGGCTCGTCGTCGGACCCCTCGACCGCGCGATCTCGAACCTCAGCGGCCCCGCCGAGGACCAGCAGGCCCGCGTCCAGTGGGCGCTCCAGCAGGTTATGCAGAGCCTGCTCGCGCTCGGCGGCCTCGGCGTCGAGAGCATGGTGCGCGACCTCGGATGGCGCTTCATGGACGCCGGGCGCCGGATCGAGCGGAGCATCCAGCTGCTCTCGCTCCTGCGCGCCACCGTCACCGAGGCCCGCGGCACGGCAACCGACAGCCTCGTGCTCGAGTCGGTGCTGACGGCGGCGGAGAGCATCATCACCTACCGCTTCCGCTACCGCTCCCAGGCGCAGCTCGAGACCCTGCTCGACCTCCTCCTCCTCGACCCCGGCAACCCCCGCTCGCTCGCCTACCAGCTGCGTCGCCTGACCGACGACCTCGACGCGCTGCCGATCCCGTCCGAGGGGCGACTGCGCCTCGAGCAACGCATCGTCCTCGAGGCCTCGACGGCGCTGCGCCTCGCCGACCCAGCCGAGCTCGTCGTCGAGGAGGACGACGGCCAGCGAGCGGCGCTCGACGCCTTCCTCGCGCAGATGCAGGACCGGCTTCTGCTTGCCGCCGATGCCGTCGACCGCGGCCACTTCACCCACCTCGTCCCCATGTTCTCCCTCGTCGGCCCGGCGGGCTCCGACCCTTCGATCGGAAGAGCGGCGTGAGATGAGCAGCGTCTATCGCGTCACCCACCGCACCGAGTACGAGTACGAGCGCGAGGTGTCCGCCAGCTACAGCCAGCTCCACCTGCTCCCCCGAGACGTGCCTGGGCAGCATTGCCGCACGGCGGACGTGACCGTCGTCCCTTCGCCTGAGGACTACCGCGAGCGTGCGGACTTCTTCGGTAACCGCGTCGTCTACCTGGCCATCCACCACCCGCACCGCGCCTTGACGGTGACGGCCACGAGCGTGGTCGAGGTCGAGGAACGTCCGGGCGGCCTGTCGCTCTTCGGCCAGCGGCCGTGGGAGGAGGCGCGCGACGCGGTCCAGAGCGGGCGCGTGACCGACCCAGTCGACGCCGCCCAGTTCGTGCTCGACTCGCCGCTCGTCGAGGTCGCTGACGCCTACTGCGAGTACGCGGCAGCCTCGTTCACACCCGGCCGCCACCTGCTCGACGCCGTCACCTCGCTGTGCTCGCAGATCCACGAGGACTTCGCCTACGCACCCGGATCGACCTCGGTCACCACCCCGCTGGCGGAAGTCTTCGCACAGCGGCGGGGCGTCTGCCAGGATTTTGCGCACGTGGGCATCGGCTGCCTGCGCTCGATCGGGCTCCCCGCCCGCTACGTGAGCGGGTACCTCGAGACCAACCCGCCCCCGGGCCGCGCCAAGCTCAGCGGCGTCGACGGCTCGCACGCCTGGTTCTCGGTCCTCGTGCCCGACGCCGGGTGGCTCGACGTCGACCCGACCAACGATCAGCTCGTGAGCAGCCGCTACGTGGTCACCGCCTTCGGTCGCGACTACAGCGACGTCCCTCCGCTCAACGGCGTCATCTACACCGAGGGCAAGACCGAGAGCCTGCGCGTCCTCGTCGACGTCGTCGCGCTCCCCGATTAGCGAGCGTCCGATCGCGGTATAGGGTCCTGAGCCGTGCGCGCCTTCACCTGCGGGACCTGCGGCCAGCTACTGTTCTTCGAGAACAGCCGCTGCCTGCGCTGCTCCTCCCCGCTCGGGTTCGTGTCCTCGCGGCTCGACATCCTCGTGCTCGACGATGGTGCGCACGCGCACTTGGGCGGGTCGACGCTGCGCCGATGCGCGAACGCCGTGCTGGCCCAGTGCAACTGGGTGCTCGAGGAGGGCGACCCCGGTCCCCTGTGCCGCAGCTGCCGGCTCACGCGGACGCGTCCGGCTGACGACGATCCCGAGGGCCTGGCGCTGTTCGCGAAGGCGGAGGGAGCGAAGCGACGACTGATTTTTCAGCTCCTCGACCTCGGGCTGCCGATCGGCGACGACCTCGCCTTCGACCTGCTCACGAGCCGCACCGGGCCGGTGGTCACCGGTCACGACGACGGCGTGATCACCATCGACCTCGCCGAATCCGACGACTCCCGCCGCGAGCGACGCCGCGCCGAGCTGGGGGAGCCGTACCGCACCATGCTCGGACACTTCCGCCACGAGATCGGCCACTACTACTGGCCGATCCTCGTCGAGTGCACCGCCGAGCTCGATCATGCCCGGTCGCTGTTCGGCGACGATCGCGTCGATTACGACGCCGCCCTCCAGCGCCACTACGAGCAGGGGCCCCCGCCCGACTGGCGCGACCGCGACGTCAGCGCCTACGCGACGATGCACCCCTGGGAGGACTGGGCGGAGACCTTCGCCCACTACCTCCACATTCGCGACACCCTCGAGACCGCCGCCGCCTTCGGCCTCGTCGTCTCCGGCCCCGAGGCGGCGCCCGACGGCTCGCTCTCCTCGGTGCCGGTGACGGAAGCCACCGACCTTCCCTGTGATGCGATCATCGCCGATTGGCTGCCGCTCACCTATGCGCTCAACGCCATCAACCGCAGCATGGGGCACGAGGACCTCTACCCGTTCACCCTCGCGCCGATGGTGATCGAGAAGCTCGCGTTCGTGCACGACCGGATGCGCGCCACCGCCCGCCCCCGGCGAGTGCCGGGTAACGCCGTGAAATAGTCACGCCCCGCGGCCCCGCGCCGCTATCGTCCAGCGTGTGACGACGCCGCTCTCGCTGCTCGAGTTCCCCGCCGACGACCCCGAGCGCGCCCGGCGCTTCTGGACCTCGCTCCTCGGCGTCGAGCTCGACTCACGCCGCGACGGGGAGGGCCAGGGCTGGCAGACACACTCCGAGGCAGACGCGCATGCGCACGTCGATGTCGGCATCCACGAACGGGGAAGGGGTCCCGGCGACACCTTCTCGTTGCCCTACTTCGCGGTGAGCGACGTCGCCGCGACGCTCGAGCGGGTGCGGGCGCTGGGCGGGACCGTCGTCCATCCCGGGGAGCGGTGGGCTATCTGCAAGGACTCTGAAGGGACACCGTTTGGCGTCGCGGGCCCGGACTGAGACGAGAACCGCCGACGTGCGCATGTCGGGCGCGGCCACCGCGCGACGCGGACGCGGCGCGGGTGTGACCATTCCGCGGGTGGACGGCTCAGAACCAGGCGCAGCACGTGACTTCGACGCCGACGAGTCCCTGCTCACCGAGGTTCTCGACGAGGTGGTGCGCCGCAGCAATGGCGACGCCGCGCTCGAGCTTCACAATCGCGCGGTAGCGCTCAGCCGCGAGGCCCTCAACATCCCCGGGACCGCCGCCGATCGCCTGGCCGCGCTCGTCGCCGAGCTCGATCTCGATCACAGCGAGGTTCTCGTGCGCTCGCTCACGCGGTGGTTCCAGCTCGTCAACCTGGCCGAGGACAACGACCGCGTCCGGCGCCTGCGCCGGCGAGACCTCGAGGAGGCCCCGGCGCCGCGCCGCGGGTCGCTGCGTGAAGCGATCGCCAGGCTCGCGCGGCGCGGGGTGAGCGCGGCTGAGCTTCAGGTCCTGCTGCGCCGCGCCGAGCTCCGCCTGGTCATGACCGCGCACCCCACCGAGGCGCGCCGGCGCACCACGCTCGAGAAGCTCGAGCGCATCTTCCGCGTCCTGCGCGAGCTCGACGAGCGCCCCGACGCCGATCTCGAGGACGCCCGCCGCCAGCTCCTCGCCACGGTCCAGGAGCTGTGGGGATCCGACGAGCTCAGGGCGATCACCCTGACCGTGCTCGACGAGGTCCGTGGCGGCCTCGTCCACTTCATCACCACCATCGCCGACACCGTCCCTCAGGTGTACCGCGATCTCGAGCGGGCACTCGCCGAGTACTACCCCGACCATCAGTTCGAGGTCCCGCCGCTGCTCAACTTCGGCTCGTGGATCGGCGGCGACCGCGACGGCAACCCCAACGTCACCCCCGAGATGACGGTGGAAGCGCTCGAGCTCATGCGCGTGATGTGCCTGCGCTTCCTCCAGGAGAGGGTCGAGCTCCTGGCCGGCCGCCTGTCGCTCTCGGATCGCATCAGCGGTCACGCCGCTGGCCTCGAGTCGATCCTCGAGGGTGGCGAGAAGCTCTATCCTGAGCTCGCGGCGCACCTGGCGGCGATCAATCCCGAAGAGCCCTACCGGCGCGCGCTCACCTTCATCCGCGAGCGCGTCCGGGCTACGCGACGGCACGAGCGCGGGGAGTACGCCCAGTCCGCTGAGCTCCTCCGCGACCTGCGGCTCGTCGAACAGGCGCTGTGCGACGGCGGAGGGTCGCTCACGGCGGCCGGTGACCTGCACGACGTCATCCGCCAAGTCGAGGTCTTCGGCTTCCACTTTGCCCGCCTCGACATCCGCGAGCACGCGCGCATCCACCGGCGCTCGCTCCACGAGATCTACGCCTCGCTGGGGATCTGCGAGAACTACTCGGACCTCCCCGACGATGAACGGGTCGCCCGCCTGATCACCGACATCGCCGACCGGCGACCGCTGATCCCCACTGACATCGGGGGCTTCTCGGCGTCCACGCAAGAGACCGTCGAGACCTTCCGCATGCTCCACAACGCGCTTGCGGGCGACCACCGGGGGGCGGTTGAGACCTACATCGTCTCGGGGACCGAGGGCCCCGCCGACCTGCTCGAGGTGCTCCTGCTCATGAAGGAGACGAGCCTGACCAGCGCCGGGGGCGAGGACGCGATGCTACGCATCGTCCCCCTGTTCGAGGCCGGAGCGACGCTCGAGGCGGCGCCCGCGACGATGGACGCGCTCCTCTCACAGCCCGTGTACCGCGCCGCGCTGCGCTCGGTGGGAGACGAGCAGGAGGTGATGATCGGCTACTCGGACTCGAACAAGGACGTCGGCTATGTGGCCTCCGGCTGGGGCGCCTACCGTGCCCAGGTCCGCACCGCCGAGGTGATCTCGCGCCATGGCGCGACGTGGGTGTTCTTCCACGGGCGCGGCGGCGCGGTGGGGCGCGGCGGCGGACCGACCAACGCCGCCATCTACGCGCTCCCGCCGGGAACCGTCCAGGGACGCCTGAAGATGACCGAGCAGGGCGAGGTGCTGGCCGCCAAGTACGGCGTTCCCGAGATCGCCCATCGCGAGCTCGAGCTGGCGGCGAGCGCGACCCTGACGGCCGGCCTGCGCCCCACGTCCGAGCGCCGCGCGGTGTTCGAGCAGGTCATGGAGGAGATGGCGGCAGGCTCCGAGCAGACCTACCGCGAGCTCGTCCACGAGGATTCCGACTTCGTCCGCTTCTTCACCACGGTCACGCCGGTCGATGAGATCTCGCGCCTGCGCCTCGGGTCGCGTCCCGCCAAACGCCGGCCCGAGGGCGGGATCGACGACCTGCGGGCGATTCCCTGGGTATTCGCCTGGACCCAGTCGCGCATCGTCCTCCCCGCGTGGCTCGGGCTCGGCACCGCGCTCGTCGCCGCCCGCGAGCGCCACGGGTTGGAGCTGCTGCGGGAGATGGCCGCCGAGTGGCCGTTCTTCGCGACCCTGATGCTCAACGCCGAGATGGCGTGCGCGAAGGCTGACGGCAGGATCGCCGAGCGCTACACGAGGCTGTGGGAAGACGCCCCCGCCCGCGACCGCATCTGGGGAGCGCTGGTCGACGAGCTCGATCGCTCGCGCGAGGAGCTGGGGCTCGTCCTGCGCTCCGAGCGCCTGCTCGATCGCCAGCCCGTGCTCCAGGCCTCGATCGACCGTCGCGAGCCCTTCGTCGCACCCCTCTCGTACGTCCAGCTCGAGCTTTTGCGCCGCCTCCGCGCGGGCGCGATCGACGATCAGCTCGGACGCATCAGCCTGCTGACCATTAACGGCATCGCCAGCGGCCTACGGAACACGGGGTGAGGGCTAACCCGCCGGCAGGACGAGGCGCGCGCCTTGACGTGCGGGCGCAGGCAGGTTAGGTTGCCTGCCTTGTTGGGACCGCCGGGTCAGAGGTAGGGATGTGCGAGTCCGTTTGCCGGGGCTAGCAGCAAGGTACTGGACCGGGATGCTGGCGGTTGCCGTCGGGTTGCTCGGATCTACCGCGACGACTTCCGCCAAGCTGCGCCCGAGCCGCGCCACCCAGTATCCCCACGCGGGCTTGACCGTGCCCGCCACCACCAACAATCTCGACTGCAACGGGTGGAGCGCCAAGTACAAATCGGCCCGGCCGGCGATGAAGGCGCTGTGTACCGACCCGGTCCACGTCAACGCGGCCGGCCACACCTCGCGTCTCATCGATAACGGCTGGTACGTCGGCCACGACGAGCCCAGCGTCAAGTTCATCTCCTCCACGTCGGGCTCGGGCAACACGATGACCTACTACATGCAGCTGCCCGTCGATCCCGTGGCCGCTCCCACCGCCTCGGGCAGCGTCACCAACTACGGCGAGCTGAGTATCGCGCCGTGGTTTGGGCTCCCGCTCTGCGACCCCAACTCCTATCCCCAGAACCCGTGCACGCCCGACAGCGACACCAACTCCGGCGCGGTCAACGTCTCGACTGCAGCCGGCTCGGCCTTCATGGAGCTGCAGTTCTACCCACCCGGGTTCACCCCGTTCATCGACGGCACGAGCTGCAGCGCGACGCAGTGGTGCTCGGCCGTGAATATCGACAGCCTCGAGTGCAACTACGGCTTCGCCACCTGCAACACCAGCTGCCAAGAGCCGGTCAACTTCGCCTTCCTGCAGACCGACGGCATTCCCAGCGGGCCGGCGTCCCCCCAGCTCAGCAATGTGAACACCCTGCTGCCCAATGGCAAGACGCTGATGATGAACCCTGGAGACGTCCTGCAGGTGTCGATTACCGATCCCGCGGCCGGCTTCACCACGACGGTCACAGACTTATCCACCGGCCAGACCGGCTTCATGACGGCCAGCGCCGGCAACGGCTTCAAGAACACCAGCATCTCCAATTGCGCGGGCAACGCGTTCACCTTCCACGCCGAGTACGACACCGCCAAGGCGCAGAACAGGGTGCCGTGGGCCGCGCTCGAGGGCGGCGTGCTCATGGAGCAGGAGATCGGACACTTCGAGCCGTGCACCTCGCTCGCCAACAAGGAGACGTACTCAACGTCGTACGCCGGAGGCAGCACCTTCTCGGACCCGAACGTCTACCAGAACTGCGTTGGTGGACCGGAAGGCGCGAACGCCACGGGGGAGGGTCCATGCGCCGGGAACATCTGCAGCAGCTCGACCACCCAAGGCCCCACTGGGCCCGCGGCGTGTCCAACGAACAATTCTGCGTCCGGCACGCTGTGTGAATTCTCCGACGGCTTCTGCTTGCCCCAGGGCCAACGCACGGCCACCGTCAGCTCCACTCCCACGACGGAGACCTCGTTACTCAACGGCTGCCTTCAGAATCAGTTCCAGAACGGCGACCTCGACTTCGACGGCACCCCCTACCAGACGAACGCATGGCCGAACGGGAGCTCGAGCACGCCAACCTCGTTCCGCTATGCCGGACCGTTCACCTCGAGCGGCGCCGCTTACCCGCAGGTCCAGTTCGAGAGCAACGTCGGCGGCTCGTCGGCCCTGTGCAACACGAGCACCGGGGCCGGCTGCGCGGTAGGGCCGCTCGGCGCGAAGTTCTACCCGTTCTGGTCGTTGAACTACGCGCAGACGCTGGCCGGCGCGGGTCAGCCTGCCGGGAGCTGCGTGTGGAACTTCGGCAACGACATCGCCGGGGTCACCAACAACGACTTCTCCCAGGTCGGGCAGTATGGCTCGCCGGACCTCACCTCGTACGGCGGGACGAGCATCAGCGCCGTGCTCACCAACCCGGCCACGTTGTCCGGTTGCGGCGCGCCCACCGCGAGCGTTCTGCCGACAATCTCGGGCACCGCCCAGCAGGGACAGATTCTCACGGGCTCGCATGCCACCTGGAGCAACGGTTCGACCGCCTACACCGATCAATGGGCGGACTGCGACAGCTCGGGCAACAGCTGTGCCCCCATCAGTGGCGCGAACGGCCCGACATACACGCCGACAGGCTCCGACGTCGGCTCCACCATCCGCCTCCAGGAGAGTGTGCCCGGCGGTAGCGGGATGACCGGCAGGGCCGCGTCGACGCCGACCGCGGTGGTGATCCCAGCCGCCCCCGCCGTCGTCTCGCCGCCGACGATCTCCGGGAACACGACGCAAGGGCAGACCCTGACCGAGCTCCACGGGACCTGGGCCAACAACCCGACCAGCTTCAGCTACCAGTGGGAGGACTGCAACAGCTTGGGCACCGCCTGCACGCCGATCTCCGGCGCGACGGACCAGACCTACGTCCTCACCTCGACCGATGTCGGCGGGGCGATCGTGGTGCAGGAGACGGCGCACAGCGCCTCGGGCGCAAGCTCGCCCGCTAGCTCCGCGCCTACGGGCCTCGTGCAATCGCCGGCACCGCCGGCGACCAAGCCGAGAAACACGGCGCCGCCGAAGATCTTCGGCACCGCGAGGGTCGGCGCCAAGCTGTCAGCGAGCACGGGCCTGTGGTCCGGCACTCCACCGATCGCCTACACCTACCGGTGGCAGGTTTGCGCCCCGGTGTGCGTGCCGATCGCAGGAGCGAGGCACAGCACCTTCACCGCCCCCCAGGCCGACTTCGACCGCCGGATCGCCGTAGTGGTGACCGCGTCCAACGGAGCCGGCAGCACCTCGGCCACCTCGGCTGAGCTCGGGCCGATCGGGCCGAGCGTCGCGCAGATCCAAGCGCTGCTCCGCAAGCTGCTGGCCCCGCGTGGGAGCAAGGCCAAGACTCCCGCGCTCCTCGCGCGCGGCGGCTACCCGTTCTCGTTCAAGACTCCCAGCGGGGGGCGGCTCGTGGTCGACTGGTACGCGAAGGGGGCGACACCCATCGCCACCGCGAGCGCCCGCTTCACCAGGGCGGGCACAGTCAAGGCCAAGGTCGCCCTCACCCGCGCCGGGATGCTGCGACTAATGGGCTCCAGGCACGTGCGGCTCACCACCAAGGGTACCTTCACCCCGACCAAGTTGCCGTCGACCACCGTGAAAAAGAAGATCAAGCTGGCCGGCTAAGGGCTCAGCGCAGCTCGAGCGGCTAGGCCGCCCGGGCGCCGATCGCGTGCGGTCCGATACATCGGTGACTCGCCTGGAAATGCGATGGGCATGGTTCTCCCTAACTGGCCGATCGATGACTCGGTTAGCCGGGAAGCCGGTACCCGCGGTCAGCCTTGACCACCTCGCCACCCTTGGCGAGCTTGGACAGCGTCGTGCTGACCGTGCCGCGGGCAAGCCCTGTCACCATCGCGACTTCGCCGGCAGTCAAACCCACGTCGATTGAAAGCGCGGCCAGCACCTTGGCCTTCGTGGCCCCGCGCACCGGCGACGGAGGGGCACTCGCGAGATCGGGACCGCCCGCGTCGCCCCGCGCCTGCGAGGCGGTCGGCGTTGATGGCGCCTTCGTCGACCTCGTCCTCGTCCTCGGCGCGGGTTTCGGTGCGCGCTCGGTCGAGGTGAGCTGTGTAGTCGAACCCGTGTCCGGCAGCTGGTAGCCACGTTCTGCCTTTGTGACCTCGCCAGTCCGCGTGAGCCTCGAGAGCGTGGAGCTGGCCGTAGCACGACCGAGCCCGGTCGCGAGCGCCACCTCGGCGGCGGTCATCGCGCCGCCTTTGGCCAGTGCCTCGAGCACGCTAGTCCGCGTCGCGACTCGAGCGGGCGTCGCATCCGCAACGTTGGTCGAAGTCTCGTCGGTTGCAGGCACCGTGGTCTGCGTGGCGTAGCTCAAGCTCCCGCCATCGATGGTTCCAGCGACCCCGACCGGGTCCCGTAACTGCTGGCGTGCGCGCCGAGCTGCGCGAAGCTTTATTGCCGCGGCTAGCCCAGCTCCGGCGATGACTGCCGAGAGGGGTAACGTCTTTCCGAAGCGCTGCTTGGTGCGACGGCCCGTCATCTCGTGCTCACGCGGCAAGCGGCTGCTCGAGCCGCGCCTGAATGTCCTTTCGGAACTGATCGATCACAGGGTCCGTCGGTTATTCGCTGTCCCGCGGGCTCGATCCTATATCCAGCCCCCGGCGTTCGCGTTCTGGTGCACTATCCGCGCGTCGCTCCGGCGCCTGATGGCGAGCGTTTCTCAGCGCTGGTGGTCGGTTCTCAATAAGGATCTGTCGCTCGTCGCACGACTACCGGCCGCAGGGCAGGTCCCCAGCAACGGAGTGCTCGTACCCATGCCCGCTAATCGCTCACGTAGGCAGCTAAAGCTGCCCATCCCGGCTGCCGATGGTGTCATGTAGCTGACGAACGACCGCGGGGCCCGTGGGCCTCGGTGAGATCCCGTGACCACATCCGCCGCCCGACGCGCAGGTTTATTGGCCCCCTATGGAGTGGCCATGCTCGGCGTCTGGGGCCTCATCGGCCTGGAAGCCAACGTACGGATCTCGCAGGTCTTGGTGGCGCTGGCGCTGCAGATCCTTGTCGCGGCAGCCTTGACCTGGAGCGCGCGCTGGGACCACTGGCGATGGGCCGGCGGACTGGTCATCGTCGTCTTCCTCATCTCGGTGGCGCTCCTGCGCGCCGGCGTGGGGTCGGAGGCGACGTACGGATCGCTGATCCTCCTGCCCGTCGCGTGGTCGGCCTTCCGGCGGCGCGAGGACGAGCTTGTGGTCGCCATCGCCGGCGGGGCGGCCGTGCTCTTCATCCCCATCCTCACCGTCGGTGGCGCCCAATATCCGCAGAGCGGCTGGCGCTCGGGCGGCCTGATGATCATCCTCGCCGCCGTGATGGGCTTCGCCGTCCTCGCGCTGGTGGACCGCCAGCGCCGCGACCTTAACCAGCTCCGAGCCCTGGCGGGCGGCTTTCCGCGCGGGTGCTTCACCGTCTTCGACCACGATCTCCGCTACCTCATGGCCGGCGGGCCCGCGCTCGGCAACTTCGGACACGTGCCCGCCGATCTCGAAGGCAGAACGGTCAGCGAGGTGTACAACGCCGAGACGGCTGGGCGCCTCGAGCAGCGCTTCCGAGCCGCCCTGGCGGGCGAGGAGCAGCGCTGGGAGGTGTCGAGCCACGGCCGCGAGTACGACCTCAGGGCGGTGCCGGTCCGCGACGCCGACGGCCGCGTGTTCGCCGGCGCGGTGCTCACCGTCGACGTGACCGAGCGGGTCCAGCACGACGCCGAGCAGCAGGCTCTCTCGCGCGTCGCCACCGTGGTGGCGCGGGGAGCGGATCCGCCGGCCGTGTTCGCCGTCGTCGCCGAGGAAGTGGCCCAGCTCGTCGGCGGCACCCTGGCCGGCATCGTCCGCTTCGATCGCTCTACTGGCTTCGGTCGGGTGGTCGGAGGCATCGCGGCGTCCGGGGCCGACATCGTCGGTCAGGAGGTCGACCTCGAGGGCGCCACTGCCGCTGCCACGGTGTACCGCACCGGCGCGCCCGTACGCCTCGATGGCTACTTGCCCGGCCCCGCCGACCCGGTGATCGAGGCGTTCGCCCTAACCGCTGCGGTGTGCGCGCCGATCTCCGTCGGTGGCCTCGTCTGGGGGTCGATCGGCGCGTCCTTCTCCGGCGCTTCGGTCCCCGCCGAGGCCGAGATCCGCCTCGTCCGCTTCGCCGAGCTCGTGTCCGTGGCGATCGCCAATGCCGAGGCCTGGGACGCGCTGAAGCGCCAGGCGGCGACCGATCCCGTGACGGGGTTGGCCAACCATCGAGCCTTCTACGATCGCCTAGGGGCGGAGGTTCGGCGCGCGCGCCGCCAGGGCAGGAGTCTCAGCGTCGCGCTCTTCGACCTCGACCACTTTAAGCAGATCAATGACCGGCACGGTCACCAGGCCGGCGACAAGGTGCTCGCCGAAGTCGGCCTGCGCCTCGGCGACCAGGTCGAGGGCGGCGGATTGCTGGCGCGGATCGGGGGCGAGGAGTTCGCGTGGCTGATGCCCGACACGAGCGACTGCGCCGCGTGCGCCGCCGCCGAGGGTGCCCGGCGGGCGATCGCCTCGCGGCCCTTTGACGGCGTCGGATCGCTGACCATCTCGGCCGGGGTGTGCACGCGCGCGGCGGGGCAGGCGGCGGAGGAGCTCATGAGGCACGCCGACCGCGCCCTGTACTGGGCCAAGGAGGGCGGCCGCAACGCCACCGTCCTCCATTGCGCCAAGAACGCCAGCAGGTTCACGGCGCACGCGAGACCAAGTGTCGAGCGCTTCCAGACCCCGGCCAGCGTGCGCGCGCTCCCCCGCGCCATCGACTCCAAGGACGTCTCCACCAACAGTCACTCCGAACGCGTGGCCGCCCTGGCCGAGCACCCGGGGAGGATCGGCTCGGCGGCGGGGAGATCGCCGACGGCGCCCAACTACTCGCGCTCGCCGATGCCTGGGATGCGATGACCGCGAGTCGGTCGCGCTAGCGCGCGTGCGGGTAACGATGCGAATGGACGTGGTCGCCGTGGCTGTGCTCGTGCTCCGGATCAGCGACTGGTGAATCGCCCTCTGCGTCGTTGACCGCGCACTGCGGACACAGCCCGATGATCGGGAAGTGGGTGAAACGTACGTGGAATCCGAACTGCCCTCGGATCACCCCGCGCAGTGAGTCGAGCTCCTCGGGCTCGACCGTCCTGACCGCGCCGCAGCCCTCGCAGTAGAGATGCTCACGCTCGCCGCGACCGACGAGCACGTACAGACCGGGCCCGTGGCCGAGGTGGACATGGCGGACCAGGCCGTGGCGCTCCATCGTCTCGAGGTTGCGGTAGACCGAGGCGACGTCCAGGTGCAGGCGCCGCGCCACGTACTCGGCTGAGACCGGGCCGTCGGCTCCGAACAGATCCTCGAGGATCAGGCGCCGGGGGGTCGACAGGCGCAGTCCGCGCTCGCGCATCGCCGCGACGGCGCCCTCGAGCGTCTCGAAGCGCAGCGTCGGGACCTGCGGGGCGCTGGTCATCAGCCCCCGATCTCCTCCTTGAGGTTCGCGCTCCACTTCTCCTCGACGCGACCGAACCTCCAGAACAGCATCGCGCCCGCCCAGCAGACGACGAACATCCCGACGATCACGAAGCCGGCCTTATTGATGTCGAACTTGGCCATGAACTGCCAGAAGCTGCCGTGGAGTCCGCCGATCTGCGCCGGCAGGAGACCGAGCACCTCGACGGTGCCGATGAAGAAGCAGATCGCCACTGAGAGCCCGGTGATGGCCAGGTTGTAATAGACCTTGCGTACCGGATTGAAGAAGGCCCACGAGTAGGCGAAGTTCATGAAGATGCCGTCGAGGGTGTCCATCAGCGCCATGCCCGCGGTGAAGAGGATGGGCAGGCACAGGATCCCGTAGAAGGGGAGGTGCGCGGTGGCGAGCACGGCGGTGGTGGCGAGCAGAGCGACTTCGGTCGCGGTGTCGAACCCCAGCCCGAAGACGACGCCGACGGGGTACATATGCCACTCCTTGGTGATCGTCCGCATCCAGCGTCCGAAGAACCGGTACATGAGCCCCCGGTTCTGGAGCTGGCGCTCGAGCTCGGCTTCGTCGTACTCGCCCTGGCGCATGGCCCGGAAGACGCGAAAGATGCCGGCCAGGATGACGACGTTGAGCGCGGCGATGAGATACAGGAACGTCGCCGAGACGAGGGTGCCGAAGATCCCGCCGAACTGGTGAAGGTGCGAATGGGGGTTGGCCACCGCGCCGTATACGGCCTTCTCGGCCACGACGATCGCCACCCCGATCGCCACTACGATCGACGAGTGCCCGAGGGAGAACCAGAATCCTAGGCTGAGCGGGCGCTTGCCCTCGTTCATCAGCTTGCGGGTCGTGTTGTCGATAGCCGAGATGTGATCGGCGTCGAAAGCGTGGCGCAACCCGAGCGTGTAGGCGAGTCCGGCGACGCCGATTCCCAGCCCCTTGTAGTGCGAGGGGACGACGAAGGCGATGAAGACGCCGAAGCCGACGATGTGCAGCGCGGCGATCGACGCGAGCATGAACCCGGCTCGGCGCCGCTCCCCCGGCGTGAGCTCGCGCACCACCTGGACGATGTATCCGAGCATCGAGGTCGCGACGCTATGTCAAGGGTCTCGCAATTGCAAGCTCCTATCGATAGCGTGTGCTTCGCATTACCGCAGGGCGCGCGGAGCCCGCAAGGCCCCATCTCATGGCAGCACGGCGGGGGCGCGATCGTCAAGCACCGCCGTCAGTCGGAGCGCCGCTGGCGAGCGGCGTGGCGTAGAACACGGCGACCGCGGCGCAGATCGCCAGGGTGGCGTAGGGCGACACCGCCGCAGCCGCGGTAGCTATCGCGTAAGGCACAAGCCCGGTCACGGCGCGGTTGAAGATGGCGCGGCGGTGCTCCGCGGGCAGGCTGGTATGCATCAGGTGGGCCTTCACGACGAGGATCTGCCGGTTCAGAGCCGTGAACACGAGCGACATCAGCAGCAGCGCGCCGCTGTAGATCGCCGCGGCGAGATTCTGGTCGTGGCCGGCCTTGAGGTACTCGGCCACGAGCGCGGTGGCGAAGGGCAGGAGGCCGACGCTCATGAGCAGGAACAGGTTGAGGATGAGGATCGTGTGGTCGGCCTCGCGCAGCCGCGAGATCATTGCGTGATGGTTGACCCAGATGATCCCGATCGTGATGAAGGAGGTGACGTAGGCGACGTACTCCTGCCATTGCTGGGTCAGCTCGTGCCACAGGTGGTGCCCATGCGGCACCGTGATATTGAGCACGAGCAGCGTGATCGCCACGGCGAGAACGCCGTCGGAGAACGCTTCGAGCCGATTGGTGCTCACCGCTAAGGGTTCGGCGGCGGCGCGGTTGCTCCTGTTCGCGGTGCCGGCCTCGTGATCCGCCCGCGGGCGGGGGGGCGTAGAGTCGTCCATGGCGATGGCGAGCGTTCGCAGTCCACAAGGCGACCGGACGCCCTCCGCGGAACTGTCCCATGACCGGCGGGGCACCGGTCCTCCGCTAATCCTCCTCCATCCGCTCGGCGGCGACCGGCGTGTGTGGGATCCGGTCCTCGACTCCCTGGCCGCCGCCCGGACCGTGATCGCCGTCGACCTGCCCGGTTTCGGCGAGTCGCCGCCGCTAATCGAGACGCCGACGCCGGCGGCGCTCGCGCGGGCCGTCGACCGCTTCGCCGCCGACAACGATCTCGAGCGACCGCACGTCGCGGGCAACTCGCTCGGCGGCTGGGTCGCGCTCGAACTCGCGCGCGCAGGAAACGCCAGGTCGGTCACCGCCATCGCCCCGGCCGGGCTGTGGGACGTGCCGCTCGTGCCCAAGCCGAGCGTGGCACGGATCCTCGCCGGCGCCATGGGCCCGATCCTCCCCGTCCTCACCGCCACCGCCGCGGGGCGCCGGACGCTGCTCGGCGGCGTGACCGCGCACCCGGAGCTCGTGCCCGCGGCCGCAGCCAAGCACATCGTCCGCGCCTACGCGACCGCCCCGGCCTTCATCGCCACCAATGACGCGATGCGGGCCGGGCAGTTCGTCGGGCTAGGCGACATCAACGTCCCGGTGACCCTGGCCTGGCCCGATCACGACCGCCTGATCGCCCGCCCCGCCCGGCTTCCCCCGCAGGTCCGCAACCGCGTGCTCGTTGGGTGCGGACATCTGCCCATGTGGGACGCGCCCGACCAGGTCGCGCGGGTGTTGTTGGAGGGGTCGTCGGGGTAGGTCGCGGCCGCCCTCGAGCCTCGCCGTCTGACACAGCGCGTGAGCAGAGTCGTTACGCACGTAACGACGACGTCACGGGCTCGTCGGGCCGGGTCGAGAAACGCAACCCACAGT
>JALYZL010000292.1 GCA_030948875.1 Actinomycetota bacterium | reverse complement strand
TACTAGGGAGCGACCGTATAGGCACCGGACGCTGGTGTCAAGCGTGGGCCCCCGAGTTCCAACTCGACGTGGAGCGCCGCCTCAGCGCAGCACTTCGGAATCGCGCGTGCTTCGCCCGCGGCGACGCGGCGCAGCCGGCTTCTTGCTCTCAGCCGGAGCCGCCTCGAACAGCATGAGAACCCCGATGGCCCGCGTTTCTTCGGCGTGATCGGATGCCGCCAGGCGTTTAGCGGACGCAACGCCAATCCGCTCGATGTCGCTGAGCAGTCGATCGAACTTGGTCGCGAGCTCATCCCATCCGCGCTTGTCGACGACGACCGGCGATCGCGACAGGTGGGCGCTTGAACGCTCAAAGCCGCCTGATTGTGCGGCGCCGTTGACGTGCCCGGCGATCTGCGTGAGCGTTGCCCGGATCGTTGCCTGTTTGACGATGCTCGGGACCTTCGCCCATGCTTCGCTCGTGATCAACGGGCGCTCCTCGGCGCGGTAGTAATGCTCGAGCGCTCCGCGCCTTGGTCGCGTTTCGACGAGTGACACGAGCCCGAGGCGAGCGAGCGCGCGGACGTGGTAGCTGACCAGGCCGAGCGAGGCATCGAGCTTCCCCGCGAGCTCGCTGGGACTGGCGGTTCGCTCCTCGAGCTCGGCCAGGATGGAGACCCGCAGTGGATGCGCAAGCGCCTTCGCGAGCTGGGGGTCTGAAATATTGCGGTCGGGCTTCAAGTTGTCTCCTCTAAGGCGGCGCGAAGGCGGACGCGGATCCGGTGGAGCCGCACTTTAGCTGTTCCTTCGGGCATCCCTAGTCGATCGGCTGCGGCGGCTTGGGTCAAATCGTCGACGTACCGCGCCGTGATCAGCGCCCGCTCGTCGGCACTGAGATCCGTGAGGGCGTCCGCGACACTCACCCGCGCCAGGACCGCGTCGCTGTGACACGGCGAGGATCCGCACGCCCAGTCAGATAGCTCGACACCCTCGCGCCGAAGATGGTTTGCCCGCCGACCGAGGTGACGGTATGCCTCCATACGGGTGATCGCCAGCACCCATGGCAACGGATTTCCCTGTGCCTGGCAAGTCGCGCTCCGGCGCCACGCGCGCAGAATTGCCTCCTGCGCGATCTCATCTGCGTCGCCCGTGCCGCCAGCGACTCGTCGAGCCTCCCGCGCACTCGCTTCGCGAAGCGCTGCCCAGTCCCAATCGGGCCCCCCGTCCGTATGGCCGCTCATCGGTCGACAGCGCCAAATATGTTGAAACGAATTTTAGCGGTCAGCGGGTCTATGAGCCATGACTACCGAATGGCTCCACGCCCGTCGCGCCTACGACGGCCTCGCGTCGCACTACGACGGCCTGACGGCCGACTACGACCATCAGACCTGGCTTCGCCGCCTCCTCCAGCTCGTAGGACATCCGGGGCCACGTGTCCTCGATGTCGCATGTGGCACCGGCAAGAGCTTTGCTCCGTTGGTCCGGCAGGGCTGCGAGATCAGCGCCTGCGACATCTCCTGCGCCATGCTGGAAATCGCTCGGGAGCGCCTCGACCTGGGAGCGAGACGGGTGTTTGCGGCTGACATGCGTGACCTGCCTGCGTGCGGCCTGTTCGACCTCATCACGTGTCTTGACGACGCGGTCAACTACCTCCGCTCCCCAGCGGAGCTTTTTCTCGCCTTCCGCAGCGTTGCGCGCCTCCTCGGTAGGGACGGCGTCTTCGTCTTCGACGCCAACACCCTGCTGACGTATCGAACGGCGTTCGCCGGCAGCTCCGAGACGCTCTTGGGCGCCGAGCGCTTCCGCTGGCGCGGGCTGGCAGGCGCCTGCGCCACACCAGGCGTCCAGGCGGCTGCCGTCGTTGAGCGCGTCATGCCCGACTCGCTCAAGACGGTCGCGACACATCAGCAGCGCCACCATCCGATCGGGGAGATCGTCGCCTTGCTATCCGCCGCCGGACTGGTTGCTGACGCGATCGTCGGGCAGAGCACCGGCTGTCGCCTCGACCGTCGCGCCGACGAGCTGCGCAACACGAAGACCGTCTTCGTGGCCCGCCTAGACCTCGACTCTCGCGAATTCCCGAGGAGGTGATGTCGGTGACCGTCAAGCCCTAGAGCAGCCTCGCGAGCTCTGAGCGGCGCCCTTTTGCGCCGCTCAGAGCCCCGCAGTCGTCGTTTCGTTTGTTCTGTCGGCGTGTGGCGGAGCCTGCGGTCTCGGCTCTCTCGCCGGCCAGCCGCACCCCGCATCTGCTTGACACGGTCGTTCATCGCTGAAAGACTCCTGAGCGATCACGAGTCGCTGAGCAATGACTCGCGCTGAACGTCATTCAGCTGTAGAGCTCAGGGGAAGGGATCGCGCGCTCGGCCGGCTCGCCGCCTCCCCGGCGGCGGCGACCCGGCTCGGGTCCGTTCAGACCCCCGCAGCAGAGCCTGACGGCGCGTTGCGCGAGGTGCCCACTCCCCCCGAGTGACCCGGTGCCGCCGCAACCGCGTCCGCGGCGCTTGGCAGGCTCGGCGGTCACCGTGTCGTCAGCGTCCGCCGGTCGCGTAGGCGATACCGACCAGGAACACGCTGATGGCGGCCTGTGCTTCAGGGCCGAAGGCATCCTCCATCTTCAGCGTGCCCAGAGTGTGCCCGGAGGCGAAGTACAGGGTGACCGCGCTGGCGACGAGCGCGTAGCTCATGTACAGAAGCACGCGCGCTGGCCGTCGTACGCGCCGCGCGTCGCCGTTGACCAAGTCGCCGGAGAAGACGACGTCCCACAGGAACGCCGCCAGCAGGAACACGACCTCGGTCGTGGTGAGGACGTCTGCCGCCGCTCCCGCGTAGAGGTCGAACAACAATGAGAGCTGCAGGATCGTCTCCCCAAGCATTCCCATGCGCGGGACCGCGCGTCGGGTCCAGGCCCGCAGGCGCCCAGGCGAGAAACTCGCGACCACGGTGCCGGGATGGCGATCCGGAGCAACGAAACGAACGCCCCGTGCGAAACTTCGGGGAACAAAACCCCTCCAACCACGGATACGTCAGTAGGTTCCATTTTCAGCCGTACGTGGCAGCCGACGAGACAGTCACCGCGCGCTGCTCTAGCCCACCGGCCCTCAGCGGGGGTACGGGTTGGGAGAGGGCATCAGCAAGTCGGGGCCGTAATTGCCGCCGCTCGGAGCCGGCATCTGCATGAGCTTGACGGCTTCATCCTGAAGGCTGAACATCACGTTGACCGCGTTCTGCAGGAAGTTCTGCCCGGCGGCCGGCGGTCCTCCCTTCCTCCACGCCGCCTCGAGATTCACGAGTCCGGAAGTAAACAGCCCGTCGAAGCCGCCGGTGAGGTCGGGTTGGCCGCCGAGGGGGACCTTTGCCATCGGCCAGCATCAATCGGGCGAATGACTCCAGCCGGTCAAGGCCATCTGAGCATTTCCTCGGGTGTCAAGGTTCACCGCCGATTGACACCGGGGTTCGTCCCCTGAAACACTTGAAAGGCCAGCGGGAACCGGGACACCGTTGGCGTCAACACGAACTGCTGCATGTATTTGGTGACACTCGCCTGCGCGATGGCCAGCTTGTCGGTGGGCACGCCCATGAACTTGAGCTGGGCATCGTCCACGACTGCGTCCCGGGGCACCTCGACGGTAAGCTCGTGAGCTGTTGAGCGGACCTCGACGAAGCCCGCGGACTCGAGGATGTCAGTGGTGCGAGCCGGGTCTGCGAGCGCGAATGGCCCCGTCGGGCTCTTGCCCGGCGCCGCCGTGGGCGGCGGCGGTAGGTGGTCGGCGATCGCCGCGGCAAAGAACCACGGATTCTTCTCCCCGGCCTGCCAGCACACGAAGGCCATGCGCCCTCCCGGACCCAGATGCGCGCGGATGTTGGCGAACGCGGTATCGGGCTCGTCGAAGAACATCACCCCGAACTGGCTCAGCGCGACGTCGAAGGGTCCGCCTTCGACGGTGTCGGTCTGCATGTCCACCACGCAGAAGGTGATGTTCTCAGCGCCGGCCTCGCTGGCCCGCCGACTGGCCAGCGCGTTCAGCGGCGCCGAGACGTCGGCGCCGACCACCGCCCCTTCCGAGCCGACAGCCCGTCCGGCGGCAAGCGAGGTTCTACCGCCCCCGCAGCCCACGTCGAGCACACGCTCGCGTGGCCGCAGGTCCGCGGCGTCGAGCAGGAACGCCGTCACCGCGTCGGTGAGCCGCTCGCGTCTCGGCCATACAGCCGCCCAGTGCTCATCGTTCCATCGCCGGCGCTCGGCCTCGTTGGTGTCCCCCATGAGGCGGAACTTACGTCGAAGCGCTGCGCCGGATCGGCGCCATCACGGCGTGCACTGGATCGACACTCCGTCGAGCAGCCACGCGGTTCCGGAGCCCCGGACGGTCCGGACCGTGCCGGCGCACTGCTGCGTGCCGCTTGTCTGCTGTGAGGTGGTCTTGACCGCGACTGTGGCCGCCGATCCGCTGGCGCCCGGAAGCGTCTTGGCCTGGTGGAAGGTGACCGAGCGAACGGCGCTCATCAGCGACTGAAAGCCGGAGTACCCCTGCAGCTGGGCGCGCAGGTTGGAATCGGCAAGGCGCCAGGCACCCGCGTAATCGTGATGCGCTGCGATCTCGTAGAAGCTCTGCACGGCGGCCGACGGTGTGGCGGCGCCGGCGGTGGCCGCGGACCCTGAGGCGGGAGCGCCGGTGGATGCCGAGGCGCTCGCGCCGGAGGAGGCTGCTTGCCGGCCCGATGTCGTATTCGAGGTCGACGCGGGCGGACGCGCTGCGCCGCTCCCCCCCGAGGAAGACTTGTGAGCTCGCGAACTCGTGCCCGCGTGAGAAGGTCTCGAGCGCGCCGGGCCCGACGAAGCCCTGCGC
>JALYZL010000260.1 GCA_030948875.1 Actinomycetota bacterium | reverse complement strand
CGTCTCGACCTCGGCGATCAGGTTGCTCCTGGTCGGATCCCATCCGGGGAACTCGATGCCGGCTGCTTTACGGATGACGCTGCGTCCTCCGTCGCACCCGACGAGATACTGCGCCCGCAGCGACTGGCCGTCGGACAGCTCGACGTCGACGCCGGTGTCGTCCTGCGCGAAGCCCGTCACCTCACATCCGTAATAGATCCGCACCGGCAGCTCGGCGATCCAGGCCGCCATGATCCGCTCGATCTGGTTCTGCCAGATCCCGAGCGAATACGGATGACGCGTCGGAAAGTCGCTTATGTCCAACACGGTCGTGGCCAACATCGCGGCCTGAGCCACCTGACCCTCCGCGAGGAACCGATCAGCGACCCCACGCTGATCCAGCACCTCGATCGTACGCGAGTGAAAACCGCCGGCCCGTGAGCCGACGAGCACGTGATCGGGACGCCGCTCGAGGACCGCGACGTCGACCTTCGCCAACGCCAACTCAGCCGCCAGCATCATCCCCGCCGGACCTCCTCCGGCGATCACCACAGCATGCTCTCTCATACGCATTTCGCTCCTCCCATCTCCGTAGGTTCTGACCCGCGGCGGGCGATTATGCGGCACGACCCAGGGCTTCATGAAGGCCCCGTGTGCGGTATAAATTGAAAGTGGAGAGGACGGGGTAGCAGCCGCTTCGGTTGCCATTGTCGCCAGCGGGACCACCCCGTCGCGAAACGACGGCCTACCCCGTAGGCAGCGCCATGGGTTCCTCCGGAGGAGCTGCGGCGGTGGGCACGGGACAACGCGCGATCATTCTTCAAGCAGAGTGCGTGATGCCGCCTGATCCTGGCGTACGCTGGTCGGACGCGGATCAGGAGATTGCTGTGCCCGAGTACGGCAAGACGAAGACCGCCGGTTTGTACATCCGCCACCAGGTGTGATGCCCGGCTGGCGGCGCGGAAGGGTCTCGGTGTCTCTGCCAGCCCTCCTACCGCGGTCGCCGCTGGGATTCCCGTGCCGCTCGGATGGCCTGGTCGGACACGTTCAAGAAGCGCGCCGAGGTACTGAGCTGGCTCGCGGCGACGGTGAAGGGGCAGGAGGCCGTCGACGAGGCCGAAGCGGCCGGGCCGACGTTCCAGGCGCTCGCCGATGAATGGCTTGACGGCGTGCGCACAGGAGCTGTGGGCCCCCGGCGAGGGAAGAAGGGCAACGGGGTACTCCCCGACCAAGGCTGGAGGCTACCAGCGCTCGCGGCGGTAAGTCCTGGCGCCCGAGTTCGGAGCAAGCCGGCGGGTGACATCGACAATCGGGAATGGCTGACCTGGATCGATCGGCTGAGCCGTGAGAGCTATCGCGCTCGCGCATCGCGAACCACCTCGCGCTCGCCCGTGCCATCTACGGTTGGCCGACCGCCCGACGCGTCGAATCGTCGCGCGCAATCCTCTGCTCGGCGTCGACCTGCCGCCCAACGACGAGAAGCCCCGCACGAGAGTCGCTGACGACGAGGAGGCGGCCGCCCTCATTGCCGCCCTCGATCCCGCTGATTCCGTTCCGTGTGCCCTCGCGTTCTACGCCGGCCTGCGGCGCGCGCCGAGATCAAGCGGCTCGATTGGCCCGATGCCGAGCTCGACGGCTACCGCCTCGTCGTTCGGAAGGCGAAGAGCCAGGCAGGGACGGGACGCCGGCCGCCGATCGCCGAGCCACTGCGGGCGATCCTGCTCGGCGAGTTCATGCGTCAGGGGCGGCGGGATGGAGGGGCCGTGGGGAGCGCCCTAAAAGCGGTCTCCGCCCGGGCGCCAGGAGTTCACCTCGGTGATCTCCGGCCGCGCTCGCAGAAACTGGTACCAGCCGTGGTCAGTGGGCGCAACGAAGCCGTGCACCGCCCCATCCTGGCCCGCCGGACGCGTTGACGCAAGCTCTGAGAGCCCGTCCCGACGCCCGCTGGCACCGGGACCGACGCTCTCCGGATCGGCGAGCGATCGGATCGTCGCCGGGGCGCTCGCCGGTCGTCGCACTCGTCAGAAGGCCGAAGCGATCGCGGGGACCGGCTTGCCGGCGCGGGGTGGTTCCTGCTTCTGGGGCGACGAGCGGTTGCGCCGTCGTGTTGTGGATGTCGTTGTGAAGCACGGATGGAGGTGGGTGCTACCGTCGCTGGTCTACGCCGATGGCTATTGCGTCTTCTCCGGTGCGGCGTGATGAGCGCCGCGCCTTCCTGCGCTCGCGTCGCGCGCGAGTGTCGCCGGCGGATGTGGGCTTGCCTGATGGTGGCGCCCGCCGCCGTACGCCGGGCCTGCGGCGCGAGGAGCTGGCCACGCTGGCCGGCGTTGGGGTGTCCTGGTACACGTGGCTTGAGCAGGGGCGCGACATCCACCCCTCGCCGGAGGTGCTCGACGCCCTGGCGCGGGCGCTGCGCCTTGACGCCGCCGAACGGGCGACACTGTTCGCCTTGGCACGGACAGAGCTGCCGCTGCCCGCGAGCTCCGGTGCTGCGCCGGGTGAGGATCCAGACGACGGTCGCGCGTTGCTCGTGTCTCTGGTCGAGGGGCTGCACCCGACGCCGGCGTACCTGCTTGGGGCGATGACTCGGATCCTGGCTTGGAATCCGGCGGCGTCGGCGGTGTTCGGCTCGCCGGATCATCTGTCGCTCGAGCGGCGCTCACTGTTGTGGATGCTGCTGGTCGACCCTGGCGACGCGCGATACAACCCGGGCCGGGAAGGCACCGCTCGCAACATGGTGGCCCGCTTCCGCAGCGAGTACGCGCAGCACGCCGGCGAGCCCGCCTACGAGCAGTTCATCGCGGAGCTGCGCGAGCGCAGCCCGTGGTTTGTCGAGTGGTGGGGTGAGCACGAGGTCAACGACACTCAGCGCGGCACCAAGACGATTGAGCACCCGACGCTGGGGACGCTGCGTCTGCACCGTGCGCAGACAGTCCCGACCGGAGCGCCTGACCTCCGGCTTACCATCTACGCGCCCGCAGACGCAGCTACCCGCGTCGCGCTCGCGAAGCTCGCGACTCCCTGACCTAATGCTCGGCGGCGGCCATTGGGTTGCCGAGCTGGGTGGCGCCCTCGAGCCTCCGCATGTCCTGCTCGTCAAGCTCGATGTCGCCGGCGGCGATGTTCTCCTCGAGGTGTTGGATCGAGCTGGTGCCGGGGATCAGCAGGGTCCGCTCGGACCTGTGAAGCAGCCACGCTAGCGCGATCTGCGAGGGGGTGGCCCGCCGCCGGGCGGCGACCTCCGCGATCACCGGGTCGGCCGCCAGCTGCCTCGGACCGCCTGTGAAGGCCGAGCCCAGCGGAAAGAACGGCACGAAAGCGAGCTCGCGCTCCTCGCACAGGGCCAGCTCGTCTTCTTCGGCGCGGTTGACGACGCTGTAGGCATTCTGCACGCACGCGATATCGACGAGCCCTAGCGCCCGGCGGACTGTATCGGCGGAGGCGTT
This sequence comes from Actinomycetota bacterium, assembly GCA_030948875.1. Classification (GTDB taxonomy): domain Bacteria; phylum Actinomycetota; class Thermoleophilia; order Solirubrobacterales; family Solirubrobacteraceae; genus Palsa-465. The sequence continues at coordinate 8,483 of JALYZL010000260.1, read as the reverse complement.
GGAGATCCCGATCAGGTCCAGCTTGCCCTCATGGCGGAGGTCCGCCAGTGCGCCTAGCTGCTCGGCCAACCGACCCTCGGCGTCGTGCTCGTCGAACAGCCGCAGGTTGACGAGAGCGATCCGCTCGAGCTGCAGCGTGCGCAGGTTGTCCTCGACACCAACGCGCAGCTCGGCCGGCGACTGCGCCGGCAGCCAGCCGCCGGCATCGTCACGTCGGCCGCCGACCTTGGTGACGAGCTTCAGCTGCTCCGGATACGGATACAGCGCCTCCCGGATCAGCTCATTCACCACGTTCGGACCGTAGAACTGCGAGGTGTCGATGTGGTCGACGCCCAGCTCGACCGCGCGGCGGAGGACTGCGCGGGCACCTTCCGGGTTGCTCGGCGCTCCGAACACGCCGGGTCCTGCGAGCTGCATCGCGCCGAAGCCGATGCGGTTGACGGGCTTGTCGCCCAGAAACGATGTCTTACTCATGGCGCGCAGGTTGCGCCCTCAAGGTAGCGCGGACAAGAAGTCTGATGATCCTGTGACCGCCACCACCAGGCTCGCGCTCCGGACGTTCTGGTGCACGCACGCCACCGGCCTGTCCTCGCCACGTCGGCGTGACGGGTCAGCTGCTGACTTGCGACCGACAGACGCCGGGATGGCCACGCCGCGCTCGGCGGTCGTCGCCATGGCCGATGCCCAGACCCTCGGGAGAGCGCTCCTCGCCCGGGTCACACGCCGGCGCCCGGCGGCTGGCCGCCGGCGACGCCGAGACTACGTCGCGCCGAGCGCCGCGGACCCACGCATGCGTCGTCGCCATTGGTGGGCGTCCGGCCCGGGTCAGCGCTTGCATCGAAAGCGATCGCCTACGCGGCACTCGTCGGCGAACGGGCCTTCACCGCCGTCCTCGGATACCGCTCGAGATCCACCGGCGCGAGAGTACCGTCCATAACGTCCGAGGGAGAAAATGTTAGAGTCATCCTCTGACCGGAACGCAGGCGTAACGGTCAGCGCGACAACAGCCGCGAGAGCACGCGGTCTACGCTCGCCTCGAGCTCGGCGGCGCGGGAGGCCAGCTCGCGCAACTCGACATGCGCGGCGGCGAGCTTCTCCTCGAAGACCTCGTCCTCGGGATCCTCGACCTCCGTTCCCACGTAGCGTCCCGGGTTCAGGCTCCACTCCTGGCTCTCTCGATCTCGGCGACCGTCGCCACGCGGCAGAGGCCGTTGACGTCAGCGTGGGACCCCCCGGGAAGCGCGCTGAGAACAGCGCGTTCGCGCCGGCGGCGAGCTCGGGTTCCTGGCCCCGGTAGAGCCGCACGATGTTCGCGAGGAACTCGATCTCCTCATCGGTGAAATCGCGGTGCGCGCGGTCGACCTGGCGGAAGATGACGCGCGCATCGATGAACAGCCACCCGATCCGACCCGCTCAGTGCCCGCCTTCCCACGGTCGAGAAACCAGAGCGTGACCGGAAGCGTCACCGTGTAGAAGAAGTTCGAACCGACCGCGACCATCACATCGACGATCCCCGACTCGATCAGCCTACGCCGGATATCGCCCTCGCTGTGCCGAGCGTCGGACGCCGAGCTCGCCATCACAAAGCCCGCACGGCCGTGCTCGTCAGCGCCGTCGCGAACAGCTCGATCCAGACGTAGTTGCCGTTGTCCGCCTGCGAAAGACTTGGGAAGCGTCGGTCGCCCTCGAGCTTGGCCTTGTCGATCCGATCGACGTTGAACGGCGGATTCGCCATCACGAAGTCAAACCTCCCGAGGCTCTCATGGAGATCCTCGTAGTAGCTATTGCCCTCGCCGACCGCGCCCGACAGGCCATGGACGGCCAGGTTCATGCGCGCGAGACGAACCGACTCGCCCGTGTTCTCCTGCCCGTAGATCGACAGCTCCTCCCCGGGCGAGTGCCTGTGCCGCTCGGCGAAATGCGCCGAGTGGACAAACATGCCACCCGACCCGCACGCCAAATCGAAGATCCGCCCGTGATACGGCTCGATGATCTCCACGACCAGCCACACGATCGCGGCAGGCGTGAAGAACTCCCCCGCGCCCTGCCCCTCGACGAGCGCGAAGCGGTTGCCATGCCGACGTCGGCATGGTAACCGCCACCTCCTCATCTGCTGCCGCCGGATCCGGCTGCTGCCCGAAGGCGGCGAGCACGACCCCCTGCACAGCACCGGCCTGACCGACCAGCTCAAGAAAGCGCGGCGCTGCCCGTCACGCCGGCCGGCTGCGCCTCGACCCCGCCGCCCGCGAGCTCTGGTGGCACGCCTACCAGCAGCTCTCCGAGCCCGAGCCAGGCATCACCGGGCAGATCAACGCGCGCGCCGAAGCGCACACGATCCGCCTCGCGCTCATCTACACGCTGATCAACAGCGCCTCCACAATCCACTCCGACCACCTCGACGCCGCGCTCGCGCTGCGCGACTACGCCGGCCGCTCAGCCCGCTGGGCGCTCGACCCCACCACCACCGACCAGCTCGCCGCACAGATCCACGCAGCGATCACCCACGCCCCCGACGGACTGACCCGCACCCAGCTCCGCGACCTCTACCACCGCAACCAGCCCACCACCCGCGTCGACCACGCCCTCGCCGAGCTCGCGGCCGCCGGCAAAGCCACCCCGCAACGCGTGCTCACCGCCGGGCGCCCCGCCCAGCTCTGGACCGCCACCCAGCCCTGACCGCACCAGTCGCGCCAGCGACCCTTCCTCAGCCCCACCAGCGAAGCGATGCGGGCTGTCAGCAGGCGGCCCGACAAGGCCGAGCGCAGCGAGCCGCGAAGCGGCGCCCTTGACAGCAACCGCGAAGCGAAGCTACCCCCCGCCGCCCGGCCGCCACCGCCACGACCCCTTCGGTCGTTCGGTCGTCCGCCACCCCACATCCCGAAACCGAATGACGCCACCGTGCCGAAAAGGAGTGACGCTCAACATCCTTCCAGCCGGGCCGCACAGACCCAAGCCAACAGATGTCAACCACCCAGGGGCGTTCCCCTACGGCTGGCCAGACCTTCCAGGGAGCCGTTGTGCCGCGTCCAGTTCGACCGAGGAAGTGCAGACCGAAGCGGCGGCTGGCGTTGCCTCCGCCAACTCCCAGGAAGCATCATGAATCACGGCAAACCCCACTGCCAACTGCGGCGTCATCGGTAGCAGGTGGGATGACACCTCCGACATCATCGACCGGACCGGTTATCCGGATGACCTTGGCCCTCGTCGACAAGGTCCTTCAAGCTAATCCAATGCCCTGAATACGAGGCAGCAGAAGCGGCTAGAAAGAGCGAGCTTGCCAGATTGCATCGTCTACATCCAGAGTGGGCCGGTTTGGACCTACACGAGATTCAACCCAGCAAGTTTGGTGGTAACCCATACGACGACGCAAACAAGCTCCCACTCGAGAAAGGACGTGCGTGTTCGCTTCAACCAGTTCTGGAGGAACATGAGGACAACATACAGATACAGGCATAATGTCCTTAAATGGGATGGGAATCACTTTTGGCAGGGATGACGTTACGGCCACCGGTGTCACCGAGGATCTTGGCGGCGGTGCAGGCTGAGCTGGGACAGCGATTTCCGCCAGAGTATGAACAGCTTGTCTTTTACGCGAATGGGGGCGTCGGCTTTCACGGCAGCCTGGTCCTCTACTCGGTGGAGGAGTTGCCGGCCCTCAACGACTCGTCGTGGCGGAGGTTTTACCCCGACCGAGTCTTGTTCGGTTCCGACGGAGGCATGGAAGGGTACTCATTCGACGTCGGCTCCTCAGGACCAGTGATCCGCGAAGTCCCGTTCGACTCGGTTGACCCCGACGATGAGGTTGAGTTCGCATCTAACCTTCCTGAGTTCTTTCAGCGCGCACGCGCAGATTACTCCCGCTGGGAGTCCTGACGAAGGGGAATTCGTCCGGGGCGTGGTTCAGGAGCTTCTACGCATCAGCCCGAGCTCGCAGGGATGCCAGTCACGACCCGCCGGGCGAATCGGCCTCCGGACACGGTCTCGTCCAGCACTCAGGCTCCGAGTGTTGGGCGGATCCAAGCGACGCCCTCCATCGCGTTGTCCCACCACTTCGCACGGGTCCCCGCAAGGCTCATCGCTAGACCGCTTCTGGCACGCCGTTCGGGCGGTACTCCGTGGAGTTGCTCGTCGCAGTATTGGGCGTGATGGAAGTACCCTCCCAGCGCTTTGCCGGCCAACGATACATTGCGCGAGGGATCGACCATACCTCGCGGCACGCGTTCGCGGCATGATCGTAGGTGAAGTCACGCGAACGCTTGTTCGTGTGGGAGGGTGAGGGTGACCGCGGACGCTTGGTAGATGTCTGGGACACTTACCTGCGCGCGCGCGTGGGTATAGGCTCACGACGGCGCCGCAGTTGGTCATTGGAGCGCTGAACCCGATCGCTGGGGAGTGCTCGATGGACATACGTGTTCGCGCAGATCATTGTCGAATTCGGCGCTTCAGCATTGCGCTTGCCTTCGCCGCAATGACGGCGTTCCCGGCGGCCGCGTCTGCGGCGACCCTCGATCTGGTCGGCCAGAGCAACCTGGGCGGAGGTGGGCTGAACGGCCAGATCGCCACGATCGGGAACACGGTGATCGTCGCCTCGGGCATTCTTCCGGCGAGGAGCTTTCATGTCGGCTTCTACGATGGGACGTACACGTGTCCGCCGACGACCGTGAAGGTAGTCGACGTCTCGACACCGAGCGCGCCCACGGTCGTTTCGCAGATCCCCGTGGCTCCGGGCCTTGTCGCGAGCGACGTCGCGGCGCTGCACGTGAGCACCCCCTCCTTCACCGGCGACCTGCTGGCCGTGGCGCTTGCGCGCTGCAACGCGACAGCCCCCGTCGGTGGTGTCGCGTACTACGGCATCACGAATCCCGCCCAGCCCGTGCTGCTCGGTTTCTACCAGCCTGACACCAACCGGCCGGCCGCAGACTCCGGGTGTGGGGGGTTCCCCACCGGAAGCGGGCCATATGCGTGCCCGTCGCAGGACAATGTTGCACTGGTCCAGCGACCCGATGGACAGGTGCTGTCGCTCTCGACGGAGCCCGGCGCCGCGTCCGCCCAGTCGGAGGTTCCGGACCCCACCTTCCTGCATGGGGATCTCCGCGTCGTCGACGTCACCAATCCAGCGACGCCGACGGAGGTCGGCTCCTACCCCAATGCATACCCCGTCGAGCAGCGGCCCCCGGGGTACAACGGCGAGAGCTACATCTGGTCTAACAACGGCTGCAGACCCTTCAATGGCGCTGAGGGCGTGGGCGTCTATCCGGACGGGAGCAAGGCGTTGCTCCCCTTCTACGACGCGGGGCTGTTGACGGTCGACCTGTCGAACCCGGCCGCCCCGGCGACGCTCGGCCAGTATCAGTACCCCACGGATCGGAGCTTCGAGGGCAACGCTGCCTACGCCAACTACGCGAGCGTGGGTGGCCGCTCGCTGGCGCTCGTCGGGGAGCAGAACTGGATCGCCCCGAGCTCGAGTCTGCACATCGACGGGTCGAGTTCGGTCGCCGGTTCGAAGTTCGCGTGTGAGGCGATGTTCACGCTCTTTGACCCGAACAACACGGCGCAGGTCTACCGCCACGCCGGCAGCCAGGTAGGGGGCGGAATCGTGTACGTGGGTCTTGGGCAGCCCGGGACTCCGTACCCGGCCGGTGTGAGCGTGAAAGGCATGATCGCCTTCCGTGACAAGAACATAGTCTCCAGCCGGCAGGTCGGAGGGACGGTCGGCTCGACGGCCACGGCGGTCAAGCGTCTACAGGACGACGGCGCGATCGGCGTGATCGTCGGCGGCACTAGCACCACCGCCCCCCAGGCGATCAGTGCCGACGGGAATCCCACCGGCATCACGATCCCCACGTATTCGATCGACACGGCCGACGCCACCGCGCTGCGCGACTATTTGTGCCCAGCTCCTGCGACTCCGCCTCCCCCACCGGGGCCCACGGTCGCGTGCGGCCCAGGCGGTCAGCCCCTGACCGGCGAGATGGTCGACAGCCCCGGCTCCTGGGGCGCGCTTCGGGTTCTCGATGTGACCAATCCCGCCACGCCGACGCTGCGAGGCATCTATCAGCCTCCGCCCTCGCTGGTGTTCCCGCCGCCGGACCTGGGTGTGTACTCGGTCCACAACGCCATTGCCCACGGTTCGATCGCCTACGTCGCCGCGCATGCCAACGGCGTGCGGGTCGTCGATCTGAATAGCCCGAACCCGGCCGAGATCGCATCGTTCGTTCCCTCCGATATGGCGGACCCGACGATGGAGATACCGGCCAAAGCGGACGTCACAGGAGTCGAAGTCACCGCGAACGGCAGTGTCGTGGTCAGCGACATCAACTCCGGTCTGTACGTGCTTGCTCTCAACAAAACCGTCACGTGCCTGAACATCACAGCTCACGCTTCGGGCGGGTCCGCTACGACCGTGCAACTGTCGTGCACGGACGCCGCGGGCAACCCCATCACCTACAGCATCGTCAGCGGCCCGGCGCACGGGAAGCTGGGCTTGCTGAGCGCAGGAGGCCAGGTGAGCTACACGCCGGCGGACGGCTACAGCGGGCCCGACAGCTTCACCTACCGTGCCACGGCGAGCGACGGGACTTCGAACACGGCAACGGTCACGATCACCGACGCGTCCGCGTCCGCGTCCACGCCCGTCGTCTCGAACTACGGCCTTACCAACAACGTCTTCGCAGTGGGTCGAGGATCAACGCCGATCGTCGGCACTGCCGCGAGCGCGACCAAACACAAGCGCGGCACGACGTTCCGATACACGCTCTCAGAGCCAGCGACGGTGAAGATCGCGATCGCGCAACTGTTTCCCGGCCGGGTCAAGGGCAAAGGCAAGCGCGCGCCATGCGTCGCTCCGACACACAGCCTGCGCCACGCGAGGCGCTGCGCGCAGACCCGCCCGCGGGGCACGCTCACGCGCACGAGCCATGCCGGCGTCAACCTCGTAGCTTTCTCGGGTCGGATCGGATCGAGGGCGCTGAAACCGGGCTCCTACGAGGCGACGTTGACCGCCATCAGCTCCGCGAAGCTGCGCTCCAAGGCCCAGACGGTTTTCTTCAGGATCGTTCAACGCTAGACCCGACAGCCAGCGATCCCGTTCACCAGCCGCCCGATACCGCTACATCGAGGACCACCAAGCGGATTCCGCACCGTAGCGCTCGCGCTCGCAGCATTATCGGACTGTGGGTAGTTCTGCTCGTGGCGGCTGTCCCAAGCGTGGCGCCTGCCGGCGGCGCGGTCGAGCGGGCCACGCAGCCGACATCGCCAGAGGCGCTCCAGATCGGCCTGGGCGTCAATCACACATGCGCGCTGCTGAGCGGGGGCCAGGTCCGCTGCTGGGGTTACGGTCGGGAAGGCGAGCTCGGCTACCCCAATACCGGCTCGGTTGGCGCTACCAACACCCCGGCGTCGGCCGGTCCGGTGGAGCTCGGCCCCGGGCGCAGCGCCACCGCGATCAGCGTCGGCGGGTACCACACGTGTGCGATTCTCGACAACGGCAACGTGCTCTGCTGGGGCTACGGCCGCAACGGCCGACTCGGCTACGGCAATATCGACAACGTCGGCGACACGCAAACACCGGACACGGCCGGGCCCATCAACCTCGGCGCGGGACGTACCGCCAAGGCGATCAGCGCCGGCCTGGCCGACACCTGCGCGATCTTGGATGACGGCAGCGTACGCTGCTGGGGCTTCGGCTACTACGGAGAGCTCGGCCACGGCAATACGAGCACCGTCGGCGACATCAAGACGCCGGACACGGCTGGGCCGGTCGATCTGGGCGGCGGGCGCACGGCAATAGCGATCAGTGCCGGCGGCCTTCACACGTGCGCGATCCTCGACAACGGCAGCGTGCTCTGCTGGGGCCTCGGGACCAGCGGTCAACTCGGCTACGGCAACACCAGCGACGTCGGCGACAAGCAAACGCCGGGGTCGGTCGCACCAGTTGACCTGGGTCCCGGGCGTACCGCAGTCGCGATCAGCGCGGGCGATGCCCACACGTGCGCGATCCTGGATAACGGCCGTGTGCTCTGCTGGGGATACGGCGGCGACGGCCGGCTCGGCTACGGGAGCACGAGCAACGTCGGCGACACGCAAACGCCAGGGTCGGTCGGACCGGTCAATCTCGGCCCCGGGCGTACCGCGGTCGCAATCAGTGCCGCCAGCCGCCACACGTGCGCGATCCTCGATAACGGCGGCGTCCTTTGCTGGGGGGACGGCGGCGACGGCCGGCTCGGCTACGGGAGCGCCAGCAACGTCGGCGACACGCAAACGCCAGGGTCGGTCGGACCGGTCAATCTCGGTCCCGGGCGCACCGCAGTGGCGATCAGCGCCGGCGGATCCCATACCTGCTCCCTACTCGATAACGGCGGCGTGCGCTGCTGGGGCTCCGGCGCCTACGGTCAGCTCGGGTACTGCAGCGCGACCAATGTCGGGGACACCTCGTCGAGCACCCCGGACACCGCCGGGCCGGTCAACCTGGTGGCGGGAGACGG
>JALYZL010000167.1 GCA_030948875.1 Actinomycetota bacterium | reverse complement strand
ATCGTGGCCCCCGCGAAGATCGTCGATCGCTTCGGCGCCGATGCGGCGCGCGCCTACGTCCTGTTCATCGGCCCTCCTGATCAGGATGCCGCCTGGTCGGACACGGGGGTCGAGGGGCTGGAGCGCTTTCTGGCGCGGCTGTGGCGGCTCGGCGACTCCTTGGCGCACGAACCCGGACCCGAACCCGCCGAGCCGCGATCGGCCGAGCAGCCGGCGTCACCCGAGGGCCCCGCCCTGTTCCTCGTCCGCAAGGCGAACTGGGCGATCGACAAGGTGACCCGCGACATGACCGGGCGCTTCGCCTTCAACACGGCGATCTCGGCGATCATGGAACTGGTGAACGAGGTCTACCGGCACCTGGACGCAGATCTCGAGGCTCGGCGTTTCGCCACCGCGACGGCAGCCTCGCTCGTCTTCCCGTTCGCCCCTCACCTCGGGACCGAGGTCTACGAGATGCTCACCGGCGAGCGGGTGTGGGAGAAGCCGTGGCCGAGCGCCGACGCCGCCATGCTCCAGTCCGAATCCTTCGAGCTCGTGTGCCAGATCAACGGCAAGGTCCGCGACCGCGTTGAGGCGCCCACGGGCGCGTCGCGCGAGGAGCTCGAGCGCCTGTGCCGCGACGCTCCCAACGTGCGAGCCCATCTCGACGGGCACGAGGTCGTAAAGGTGATCGTCGTGCCCGACAAGCTGGTCAACCTCGTCGTTCGCTAGCGCCGTGGCGGCTCCGTACGTGGCGATCGTCGGCGCATCAGAGGCCAGCGAGCCCGAGATGGCGACCGCCGAAGCGGTGGGTCGCCTGCTCGGGAACGCGGGCGCCGTGGTCGTGTGCGGGGGGAGGGGTGGAGTGATGGCGGCCGGGTGTCGTGGCGTGGCGCAGGCCGGTGGCACCGCAGTGGGCATCCTCCCCGGCCTCGATCGCGCGGTCGCGAACGAATGGGTCACGGTGGCGATCGCGACGGGCCTGGGCGAGCTGCGCAACGGGGTGATCGTCCGGGCGGCGGACGCGGTGATCGCCATCGGCGGCGCCTACGGGACGCTCTCGGAAGTGGCACTCGCCCTCCAGGCCGGAGTGCCCGTCCTTGGCCTGGGCACGTGGGAGATCGACGGGGTCGAGCAGATGAGCTCTCCCGAGGATGCCGTCGCCCGCGCGCTCGAGCTGGCGCGCGGGGTGAAAGGTTAGCGGCGGCGGCTCCGTGCTGGACCGCGAGCGTGGTTGCCTGCCCTTCGGGGTTGACGGTTCCGGCGAGCTTCGCGCCGCTACCGGTGACCGCAGGTGCGGGGACCGCCCGGCACGGCGAGGGTCGCCGTCACCCCCGCGTCCTAGACTCGCTTCCGTGCCCGCGTTCAAGCCCGCATATCTGATCCACGGCGATGACCACGGCCGCATCGGCGAGCGGCGCGCGCGGCTGCGGGCGCTCGCGGAGACCGAGGGAGGAGCGCAGGGGGTAGAGCTGCTCGAGGGCGAGGGCGCGAACCCGGATGCCGTGGCGGCGGCGCTGAGCGCGATGACCTTCGCGCTCGGTCGGCGCTTCGTGATCGTCGACGGGGTCGAGCGCTGGAAGGACAAAGACCTCGACACGCTCGAGGCATCGCTGGCGAACATGCCGCCGGACACCACGGTGGCGTTCTTCGCGCGCGAGGAAGGACGGCTGAAGGCGCCGGCACGGCTGATCGCGACGATCAAGAGCGCAGGCGGCGACATCGCCGCGGAGTCGATGGTCAAGTCCTGGGAGCTCCCGAAGTGGGTGGCGGCGCGCGCGCGCGAGCTCGGCCTGGAGCTCGAGGGCGGCGCGGCGCGGGCGCTCGTGTCGCACGTCGGCGAGCGCCAGCAGCGCCTGCTCCGCGAGCTCGAGAAGCTGGCGCTCGAGATGGGGCCCGGCGGGCAGGTCGGACTGGGCGAGGTCGAGGAGCGTACCGCTGCATCGGCCGAGCTGCGCGCCTGGACCCTCGCCGACGCGCTCGTCGCCGGCGACGAAGCCGAGGCGACGCGGGCCTACCTCGCTCTGCGCGCCCAGGGGGAACGCCTCTCAGGCCTCCTTTACCTGATCGCCCAGCGCCTGCGCGCCGCGCTCGAGGTCGCCCGGGCACTCGAGGCCGGCGCGTCCGCCACCGAGATCAAGCGCGGCCTGCGCATGCCCTCGCGCGCCGCCGACCGGTTGATCTCCGATGTGGGACGAACCGGCGCCGCAAAGCTCCGCCGCGCCCTCGAGGCGGTCGCCGACCTGGAAGTCTCCTCGCGCGGCGGCGGGTCCGGCGGCGCGGGCGAGGACACCCAGGCGCTGCTGGCGATAAGAAAGATCACGGCCTAGCCTAGGGCCGTCCGGCCCGCGAGAAGTTGGCTAGTCGCCTCGGCGCACGCGGGCGGCGCGTGACTTCTTGCGGGCGCCCGTGTTGCGGTGCAGCGAGCCGCGCTTGACGGCCTTGTCGATCGTCTGCACGAGCTCGCGGTGCTCGGTCTCTGCCGCCGCGTCATCGCCGCCTGCCACCGCCTGCTCGAGGCGGTGGAAGTACGTCTTGATCTTCGAGGTGTAGCGACGGTTCTCCAGTCGCTCACGCTCGGCGCGGACGATCCGCTTCTTCTGAGAATGAATGTTCGCCATGACAGCAATCGAGCCGCGGCTGGCCGCGGCTCACGATTACTATAGCGCGCTCGTGACAGACGAGACCACCGCCGGCGTGCGCGGAGGGGCGCGCGGCTCGGGCCATTCACAGCGCCGCCTCGCCCGCAATACCGCGATCTTCGCGATCGCTACTGGGGTGTCTCGCATCGTCGGGCTGGCGAGGGAGATCGTCGCCGCGAGCTTCTTCTCGACCTCGGGGTCGTACTCGGCGTTCACGATCGCCTCGCAGATCCCGAACCTGATGAGCAACCTGTTCGCGCAGGCGGCGCTGTCGGCGGCATTCGTGCCCGTGTTCACCGAGCTCCTGCAACAGGGCAAGAAACGCGAGGCGTTCCGGCTCGCCTCGACGCTGTTCTGGATCATCCTCATCGCGCTCGGCGCCATCACCGCCGTGCTCATCCTCGGCGCCGGAATCATCATGCCGCTGTTCACCGGAACGTTGAACGCGAGCAACACGGCGCTCACGGTCGGCCTCACGCGCGTGCTCTTCCCGGTCGTGCTCCTGCTCGGCCTCACCGGGCTGCTCGTGGGGATCCTGCAGTCGTTCGACGAGTTCTCGGTCGCGGCGATCGCCCCGGCGGTGTGGAACGTGGTCATCGTCGTGCTCCTGGTCGCGCTCCGCCCGAGCTTCCACGGCGGCGAGCAGCTCTACGCGTACGCGATCGCCTGGCTTGCGGCGACGGTGGTCCAGATGATGATGGTCGCCTCGGCGCTACGGAGGATCGACTTTCGCCTGCAGTTCTCGATCGACTGGCGCGACCCCAGGGTCAAGCAGGTGTTCGTGCTCATGCTGCCGGTGTCGATCGGCCTGGGGATCATCAACCTCGACCAGCTCTTGAACTCGGGCTTCGGCGCGCTCGTCAGCCCCCACGCTCCGGCTGCCATCAATCAGGCCTTTCGTATCTACCTGCTGCCCCAGGGGATGTTCAGCGTGGCGGTGGCTACGGTGCTCTTTCCCACCCTCAGTCGGATGGCCGCCGTCCGCGATCCGGCCAGCATGCGGCGCGCGGTGGGCACCGGCATGCGGCAGATCAACCTGCTCCTGATCCCAGCCGCCGCGCTGATGATCGCCATGGCGACGCCGCTCGTGCGGCTCGTCTACCAGCACGGCAACTTCGGGCCGACGTCCACCCATCTGGTTTCCATCGCTCTGTTCTGGTTTGCCTTCAGCCTCCCCTTCGCTGGCATCAACCTCTTGCTCACGCGGACCTTCTTTGCGGTCAGGCGCCCGTGGATCCCCACCCGCCTCGCCGCCACGAACATGGTCGTCGACGTCATCGTCAGCCTCGCCCTCTACAGGCCGCTGGGCATCGCCGGGCTGGTCATCGGCACCGCGGTGGCGAACATGGTGATGATGGGGCTACAGCTCGAGCGCCTGCGCGGGGGGCTGAACGGAAGGCTCGAAGGCGCGCAGACCCTGATGATCACCGTCAGGATCCTGGTCGCGTCGGCGATCATGGCGGCGCTGGCCTGGGTCGTGTGGAAGGGGGTCACCGCCGTAGCGGGGACGAGCCTGATCGGCCAGCTCATCTCAGTAGGACTGGCGATCGGGCTCGGCGTCTACGTGTACTCGCGGCTGGTGCTCGCGATGCGGATCCCCGAGGCGCGGCAGATCGAGCGCATGATGATCGGGAGACTGCGCCCCGCGCGGGGCTAATGACGGAGTGCGGGGAGTCGGCCTGGCGGCCGACTCCCTTGCGGGCCCTCGCCCCAGCTGGCACTCGCAATGGAATCGGCCGGACGCAATGGAATCGGCCGGACGCCGATTCCACTTCCACTTCCACCTAGTCCTGGCCGGCGACGTCCTTGGCCTTGTCGGCGACGTCGCCGACGGCACCCTTGACCGAGCCGGTGGCGCGGTCGATCTTGCCCTCGCGCTTGAGCGCGTCGTTGTCGGTCAGATCTCCTGCCGCTTCCTTGGCGCGGCCCTTGAGGTCGTCGATCTTCTCGTCGGTCATCCTCGTTCCTTTCGTGGGGAAGTTCTCTCTTACCCTCGCCCGGAGCGCGGTAACCGCGGCAATCGGCCGCGGGCGGACTTGAGGCGATTGTGCATCGCTAGACGGATGTCGTAGTCGGTTCTTGCTACAGGTTCGGGGGGACGCCGATGAGGGCGCAGGGATGTCCCCATCCACGGACGCGAATCTGCTCGGCGTGAGCGCGTGCGCGATCCTCGCTTCCAGCGACGGCGGTCTGCTCTGCCGCGTCGTGGGTGCCTTGTTGGGCTTCGGGCACGATCGGGGCGCACCGAGCGCCGAGAGTTTCGTGGGGTCGCTGATCGGATCGATTCCACCGCGGGGCGTCGGGCGTGGCGCCGGATGGGCGGGGAACATCGAGCTCGATTCGGGCGCGGAGCATCATCTCCGCGCCGCTCTGCACCGCGGCGAGCCGGTGCGCGTAGAGTTCGAGCGTACCGGTCGGATCGTCGGTCCCTAATGGGGTCGCTCGGCCGTCGTCGTCCCGTGCGATGAAGCGACGGTCGTCGTCTTCGGCTCACGACGGACTCGGTCGCGGCCGAGCTCGCGGCCGTCGCGACGCCCCTCGGGCGACGTTGACGGCATCATCGGCGTGGACGGCGGCGTCCGGCAGCCTCGCGACTTGGGAGCCGCGGGCAGGGCGCTGTCGCGCTTCGCGGCCGCCTTCGCCGACCTGCCCATGCTGTGCCAGGATGTCTCAGAGCGCGCTTGCTGCTCGACGCGTCAGCCGGCCGATACTCGCGCTTGAACAGAGCGAGACCGTCGCATGTCGGCACCGGAGCTACTCGCCGAGCGTCCTGCCCTGACTGATTGCCTCCGAAGGGAACGCGCCGCTGAGCTGCGCGACTAGCCGGGCCAGGAGATCTGCTCGGCCAGCTCGGCCGGCCCGAGCGCGATCAGCCCGCTGCGCGTCGCCGGACGGTACTCGCCGCCAGGCTGAAGCCCCAGCCAATGCACCCGGCGTTCTTGGGGCTCGACGATCAAGAGCTCATCGACAGCGTGCGCGGCGTAGAACGAAAGCTTCTCCCACGTCTTGTCGTCAGGCGAGACGATCTCTACCACGAGCGCAGCCGTGGACAAGTAGACCGCATCGGGCCCAGGGTGAAACAGCCCTCCGTCGGGCACCCGGTAATCGTCAGGATCGCCGAGGTTGAAGATGCTCATCATCGGCACGAGTCCAGCGTCACGTGCGGGCGGTCCCAGCAGCTCGGCGAGCTGCTGCGCGATGCGGGCGTGCCGTCTGTGCGGCGCCGGATTCATGTGGTAAACGCCCTCCCACACCTCGTCGAGCAAGTCTTGGCCGAGCCGTTGCCGGCGCTCCAGCAGCGCCGCGAACTCGGCCGGCTGGGGATCGCAAACGAGCGTTGGCACATCGTCAAGGCTATCGCGCGTCGAAGCACCCATTCTTACTGTCTACCTCCGCGTCGTTCGCAGTTCATCAAGCTCGCCCCCAAGGTCCCCCACGCCGCCACCGCAGCAGGCGCGTCGACTGCCGCTCCGGAACGCGGCGAACGGCCCCCGCCGCGGCAAGCTCACCGCTGCCCAACGATGTAGGCGCCGACCGGGAGATCCTTCTTGGACGGTCCTATGGGCAACCCATGGGGCTTGAGCTTCGAGGCTGCGTTTTGGTCGCGGCCTGCGGTGACGATCGCCATCGCTAAATGCGCGAGCGTGTGACCGAGCCGTGAGACCTCGCTACGAGACACCGACCCGTAGCGTTCCTACTGCCTGCGCGTCAGTCGGGTCCACGAGCGTGGTCGGGGTAGGCCGGTGACGTTGACGGTGGCGGCCCAGGCGGGTCGAGTCGCGAGCGCTTCGGCGATCGTTGGTGACTCTCGGGCGAGTCCGAGCCCCCGGCCGGTGATAACCAGCGCGGTCGCCTCGTCGGCGGCAGAGGCTTGTCGCCAGGCCGCGAGGGCATGGGGGTCGGCGGGGATCGTGTCGTGCCCGTTGGCGTGGGTTAGGGTGAGCCCGTCGACTTCGAGGTGAAGGGTGCTGGTGGTGGTTTTGGCGGGGGTGATCTGGTCGATGGTCCCGGTGACGGGCTGAAGCCCGAGCCCGGTCGCGTAGTCGTCCAGCGGGTCTGGGGCGCTCGCGAGGTCGGCGCCGGGTGGCACAGCCGATAAGTGCGTCAACAGCTCGATGAACACCAGTGCTCGCGGCCGGGGCCGCGCGCGTCGGCCCAGGGTGTAGTTGACATCCAGGCCGTTGGCCAGCTGCTCGGCTTGGGTGACGCGTAGCCCGGGGTACTCGTAGAGCCCTGAGCGGGCGCATTCGGGGTGCGCAAGGCGCGCCAGGTGAAAGTCGCCGTCGCGCAGGACGACTGCCTCGACGGTCGCACCGGTGACCAGCTGTCCGCAGCGCGGACAGCGCTTGTCGGGATCATCGACCTCTGCTTGGAGCTGCGCGAGGTGCGCTGCCGGCAACAGCTCGGCGACCTGGGCGGCGACGTTGAGCTGGCGCGCGGTCATCGTTGTCTTGCCACCCGCAGCGGGGCGGCGGTCCGAGACGCCCCGGCCAGCCCCGCGACCACGGCAAACAGCAGCATGGGCAGGCCGAGCGCGATCACGCCGACAAACAGGTCAAACCCGAGGGTGCTGGCAGCGGACGAGCCATGGTCTGATGATGACACGTGTCCTTGACGGTGTGTCAAAATGGCCTCGGCCTAAGGGGCGCGTTAGCCGCCGTGGGTTGAAACGCCTTGGCGGCCATCGTTCGGATTCATTCGACAGCACGACCAGCTCGCCCTCGGCGCCCGCCGAGTCGAGACCACCCTGTTCGACCATCGCCTCCCGGCGCGGGAAGGCGTCCTGCGGCCGGACGCATCACGTCGGGCAGTGCGCGCCGCGGCATCTCTCGGATCCGCAGGTCAGCGGGCAGCTCGTCGATCGTGTTTCCGGCTTGCCGGCCGCCGAGCTGCTTGAAGAAGAACGCGACACCCTCCTGTTGGTACCGGTCGCGCAGGTCGCGGACCCATTCGAGCCGCATCGGCCGGTGACGGGGGCATAATTCGCCGCCGGCGATCAGCCAGTTGATGTCCTGGAGATTCAGGCCCTCGAGGCGGCCGAGCAGCGGCTCGGCCGAGATGAACTTGGCGCTGGCAGGGGTTGCCCGCAGCGCGTCGGCGCGCGGCACGAAGCGGCGGTTCTCGATCGTCACGCCCATCCAGACGTTCGGCGGCAACGGCAGGCGGGGCGCGAGGCTCTCAAGTCGTTGGGGTCGCTTGGTCAGGACCTGGAAGGTGTGCCGGTCCGCGCGGGCCATCACGTCGAACACGCGCCTGATGAACGCGTCGGGGATGTCCTCGTAAAAAAGGTCCGACATCGAGTTGACGAAGATCACGCTCGGTCGCCGCCACCGCAGCGGGAGTCCGAGCCGTTCGGGCCACAGCCTCGAGGACGCGCCCGAGGGTTTCCGTCAGGAGGACGGCGTCTCCTCGCTGGACGTGCTGCCGATCGGTTCGCCGGCGGGTCGCCGCCGTCCTCCTCGTCGTCCACGCCGGCATCGGGGGCGACGAGTTCGGCGTCCTCCTTCGCTACACCGACGACGATCACGCGTGGGCTTGGTGCGAGATGCTCGATGCCTTCATGGAGGCGGCGAGACCGTTGCGCTGGTCGCTCGGATGCGCGTCGGTCCCGCCTCGGGGTTCTGTCGCCGCCGCGGTCGCGGCCGCGGATCGCGCAATGTATGAGATGAAGGCGCGGGCACGGGCGCTGCGGCGCTAGCCGGACCACGATCAACAGTGGCGAAAGCCGCGGCGCGGTGGCGGCGCCGGGCGGTTCAGACCGGTTCCAAAAATGGCCGACGTAACCTTCAATGCGTATGGCCGACCAGGCACACATCCGCAACTTCTCGATCATCGCCCACATCGACCACGGCAAGTCGACGCTGGCGGACCGGATCCTTGAGCTCACGCATACCGTCGATGCGAGGTCGATGCGCGCCCAGGTGCTCGACTCGATGGATCTCGAGCGCGAGCGCGGGATCACCATTAAGGCGCAGGCTGTCCGCGTCTCCTACACCGCGGGCGACGGCGAGACCTACCAGCTTCACCTGATCGACACCCCCGGCCACGTCGACTTCACCTACGAGGTCTCGCGCTCGCTGGCGGCGTGCGAGGGGGCGCTCCTCGTGGTCGACGCCTCGCAGGGCGTGGAGGCGCAGACCGTCGCCAACACCTACCTGGCCGTTGAGTCCGGGCTCGAGCTCATCCCGTGCCTGAACAAGGTCGACCTCCCGGGCGCCGAGCCTGAGCGCGTGGCCGAGGAGGTCGCCGAGCTCCTCGGCGAGCCCGGGGAAGACGTCCTGAGGATCAGCGCCAAGACGGGCGAGGGCGTCCGCGAGGTTCTCGACGAGCTCATCGCGCGCGTCCCGCCGCCGAGTGGCGATCCCGACGCCCCGCCGCGGGCGCTGATCTTCGACTCCGAGTTCGACCAGTACCGGGGGGTGATCGCGTACATCCGGGTTGTGGACGGGACCTTCACCAAGGGTGAGGCGATCCGCGCCATGCAGGCCGGCACGGAAGCCGACATCGACGACATCGGCTTCTTCAGCCCGCAGATGATCTCGGCCGACTCGCTCGGGCCGGGCGAGGTCGGGTTCCTGATCACGGGGATCAAGGACGTCACCAAGCTGCGGGTAGGCGACACATTGACGTCGCTCAGGCGACCCGCGAGCGAGCCGCTTCCCGGCTACCGCGAGGTCAAGCCGATGGTGTTCTGTGGTCTCTTCCCGATCGAATCCGACGCCTATGCGGACCTGCGCGACGCTTTGGAGAAGCTAACGTTGAACGACGCAGCTCTGTCGTGGGAGCCCGAGACTTCGGATGCGCTCGGGTTCGGGTTCCGATGCGGCTTCCTCGGGCTCCTGCACATGGACATCGTGCGCGAGCGACTCGAGCGCGAGTACGACCTCGAGCTGCTGGCGACGATGCCGAGCGTGGAGTACGAGGTGACGCTGACCGACGGCACCGTGCTGCCCGTTCACTCGCCCAACGATATGCCCGAGCCGACCAAGGTGGCCGAGGTGCGCGAGCCCTACATCCGCGCCTCGATCCTCACCCCCAAGGAGTACATCGGGCAGATCATGGAGCTGTGCCAGGAGCGCCGCGGCGAGCACGCGGGGATGCACTACCTCTCAGCCGAGCGCCTGCAGATCAACTACGACCTGCCGCTCGCGGAGATCGTCCTCGACTTCTTCGACCAGCTTAAGTCGCGTACTCGCGGGTACGCGTCGCTCGACTACGACTTGATCGGGCTGCGCGAGTCGGACCTGGTCAAGCTCGACATCCTGCTGGCGGGCGACCCGGTCGACGCGCTGTCGATGCTCGTGCACCGCTCGAAGGCCGCCGACGTCGGGCGCATGCTCGTCGAGAAGCTCCGCAAGAAGATCCCGCGCCAGCAGTACGACGTACCGGTCCAGGCGGCGATCGGCTCGCGCATCGTCGCGCGCGAAACGATCAAGGCCTACCGCAAGGACGTGATCGCCAAGTGCTACGGCGGCGACATCTCGCGCAAGCGCAAGCTCCTCGAGGCTCAGAAGAAGGGCAAGCAGCGGATGAAGCAAGTGGGGCGGATCGAGGTCCCCCAAGAGGCGTTCCTCGCCGTGCTCGAGCTTGGCGAGAAGGGCTAAGTCCTTGCCGCTTTAGTGCGCGGCGCTCTGAGCGCGAGCGCGAGCTCGAAGCGGGCCTGGGGGTCGTCGAGCTGGTCTCCGAGGAGCTCGCGGAGGCGGGCGACGCGGTAGCGGACCGTCTGGGGGTGGACGACGAGGTGGGTGGCCGCCTCGGCGACGCCGCCGTCGTGGGCCAGCCAGGCGGCGAGCGTCGTCTCCATCCGCTCCCGCTGCATCGGGGTGAGAGCGTCGAGGGCGGCGAGCCGGCGGGCGGCGAGATCGGCCAGGGCCCCGGGGTCGGCGTGGACGACGAGCGCGGCGAGATGCTCTCCTGAGTCGGCGAGCCCGTCGGTGGGGATGATCCCCGCCTCCTGCAGAGCCGAGCAGCGCATGGCGCGGTCGTAGCTGGCGTGGGCCTGCTCGAGCGCGACCGTCGGGCCGAAGGCGGCGGTCCGGGTACCGAACGACCGGGTGATTCGGGCCCGGCGCCCCGGGGCGTCGGGGTCGGGGACGATGAGGGCGACGTGCTCGTCGAGGCGTCCGCCGAGGGCGCCCTCGCCGACGAGCGCAACCAGGCGCTCGGGATTGCGGTGCCGGCACACAAGCACCGCCAGGGTTCGCGGCACCGGCCACGCGAGCGCCGCCGCGAGCCGGTCGACCTCCTCGGGCACGCTCGAGACGATGGCGCGGACGAGGGCTGACTGCTGGCGCTGGCGCTCGCCGGCGTCGACGGCCTGCTCGCGTGCATAGCCCTCGACGGACTCGGCCGAGAGCTCGTCGATGTAGGCGAAGATCGCCTCGGCCAACGCGTAGAGCACATCGGGAG
>JALYZL010000157.1 GCA_030948875.1 Actinomycetota bacterium | reverse complement strand
GCCATCATCTCCCCATCGACCCTCACGCGATCACCACCCTCGAGCAGCTGCGCGACGTCTACCGCGAGCCGGCGGAGCGCGCTGTGCTCAAGGAGCACGACCGGCTCGATGAGCATTGCCGCGATTTCATCGCGCGGTCGCCCTTCGCCCTGCTCGCGAGCGCGAACGCGCACGGTGAGTGCGACGTGTCGCCGAAGGGCGGACCGGCCGGGTTCGTGCGGGTGCTCGACGACCGGCGGCTGCTGATCCCCGACGCGACGGGAAACCGGCGGCTCGACTCGTTTCAGAACATGCTCGAGAACCCGTGGGTCGGCCTGCTCTTCCTGATCCCCGGGCTGGGGGAGACGCTACGCGTGAATGGGCGCGCCACGCTGACCCGCGACCCCGCGCTGATCGACGGCTCGGCCACAGGCGGGCATCCGGCCAAGCTCGGGGTGGTCGTCGCGGTCAACCAGGCCTACCTGCACTGCGCGAAGGCCCTCATACGCTCGCACCTATGGGACCCCGAGACCTGGCCCGCCGAGGACGAGCTCCCGTCCGCGGCCGAGATCCTCAGCGACCACATCGGCTTGAACGATCTGGCGGCGTCCGCTGCGGCGCTCGCCGATAGCTACACGAACCGGCTGTAAAGCGCGGTCGCGCGAGCGTTTTACGCTCCGCTTAGCTCACCCCAGGACGCTTTGGCAGCTTCGACCAAGTCCGAGGGCGGGGCGCCGGCACACGGCCGGCGCAGCTCGGGGAGGTCGTACGGCCGGCGTATGCGCACAGAGTTCTTGGTCTTTGGCAGTCCCCTGATCGGCGAGGAGGAGATCGCCGAGGTTGTCGCGTCCCTGCGTTCGGGGTGGGTGGGGACGGGCCCGAAGGTCCAGCGCTTCGAGGGGATGCTCGCGGAGTACGTGGGCGTGGCCGAGGTGCGGTGCCTGTCCTCGTGCACGGCCGCGCTGATGCTCGCTCTGCGCGTGCTCGGGGTCGGCCCGGGCGATGAGGTGCTCGTGCCCACGATGACCTTCGTCGCCTCGGCCAATGCGGTGGAGCACGTGGGGGCGACGCCCGTGCTCATCGATGCCGAGCCGGGTACGGGGCTGATCGATCTCGACGCCGCCGAGGCCGCCATCGGTCCCGCAACCCGGGCGATCGTTCCCGTTCACCTCGCGGGACGGCCGATCGACATGGACCGCCTGAACGGGCTCCGCGACCGCCACGGCCTGGCGGTCATCGAGGACGCCGCCCACGCGATCGGGGCGGAATGGCGCGGGCGACGGATCGGCGCTTACGGCAACCTGACCGCGTTCTCCTTCTACGTGACCAAGAACATGACCACGGTGGAGGGTGGCGCGCTCGCTACCGAGGATCCCGAGATCGCCGCCCGTGTCGAGCGACTCGCCTTGCACGGCCTCAGCCTCGGCGCCTGGGCCCGGTTCTCCGACCAGGGATTCCGGCACTACGAGGTGGTCGAGCCGGGCTTCAAATACAACATGACCGACCTCCAGGCGGCCCTCGGCGTGCATCAGCTGCCCCGGCTCGACGCGTGGATCGACCGTCGCGCCGATCTATGGGAGCGCTACGACGCGTTGCTCAACGACCTCCCGCTCGTGACTCCGCCCCCGCCCGCAGCGGGAACCCGCCACGCCCGCCATCTCTACCAGGTGCTGCTCGACCCCGACGCAGGCATGACGCGCGATCAGTTGCTCGACGCACTGAGCGATCGCCGGATCGGCACCGGCGTCCATTACCGCGGCGTCCATCTGCATCCCTACTACCGTGACCGCTACGACCTCGCGCCCGAGCGCTTTCCCGTTGCCACCTCGATCTCCGATCGGACCCTGAGCCTGCCGCTCAGCCCGAAAGTGACCGATGCCGACCAGGACGATGTCGTGTTAGCGCTCCATGAGTTACTCGCCAGATGAGCTATGAGCACAACCGAGTATCGCGCTGAGGCTCCCGTGAGGGCGCCCAAGCGACCCGAGCCGCCCTTCCGCGCGACGCTCTCGGGGATCCCCCCGGACGTGTGGGCGGTGGGCGCGCTGATCCTGCTCGCCGCGCTCCTTCGCTTCGCCGGCATCGCCAGCCAGAGCTACTGGGCCGATGAGTCGCTGACCGTCTACGAGGTCCATCTGCCGTTCGGCGCGATGCTGCATGCGGTCTCGCAAAACGAGACCACGCCGCAGCTCTACTTCATCCTTGCGTGGGCCTGGGCCCACCTCTTCGGCACCGGCGAGGGAGCGCTGCGCTCGCTCTCCGCGCTGATCGGGGTCGCGGTCGTTCTCATCGCCTATCTGTGCGGGCGCGAGCTCGTCTCCCGGCGCGCCGGGGTGATCGCCGCCGCCTTGGCCGCCGTGAACCCGTTCCTGGTCTGGTATTCGCAGGAGGCTCGCGCCTACATGCTCCTGATCGCGCTTACGGGTCTCTCGTTCCTGTGGTGCGTTCGCGCCGAGCGCGAGCCGTCGCGGCGCAACGTGGCGTGGTGGACGATCTTCTCGGCGCTGGCCATCGCGACTCACTTCTTCGCCGGGTTCCTCGTCGCCCCCGAGGCCCTGTGGCTGCTGTGGCGGGCGCGGAGCCGCTTCCTGGTCGTCGCATGCGCCCTGCTCGCGGCCGGGCAGCTCGCGCTGGTCCCCGTCGCCTCGCAGGACACCCACCACGGTATCGGCTGGATCCACGCGATCCCGCTCCTGAGCCGGATCGGTCAGGTCCCGACCCAGTTCGCCGTGATGACGGTCTATCGCCACGTCTCGCTCTCCGAGGGCCTGTGGGGCGGCGCGATCGCGATCGGCGTCGCCGTGTTCCTGCTCGTGCTCGCCGGAGGGCCGGCCGAGCGTCGCGGTGCTCGCATCGCGGCGACGCTGGCGGCGATCGTCATCGCGGCCCCGCTCCTGCTGGGGCTGGCGCGGCCCGCTGACGACTTCTTCCTCGCCCGCAACCTGAGCCCCGCGTGGATACCCCTCTGCGTCGCGCTCGCCGCGGCGTGCGCGGTGTCGAGGGCGCGCGACATCGGTGTGGTGGTGGCCACCCTGCTCGTGGTCATGTTCGCGCTCGCCACCATCGAGATCGCCGGCAATCCCGTGTTCCAGAAGGCCGATTGGCGGGGCGTCGGGCACGCCTTGGGGACGACGAGCGAGCCGAGGGCGATCCTCGTGGTGGGCGGCCAGGAGGCGCTTGCGCTGAAGATCTTCACCCAGGGCGTGCACTGGAACCAGCCGACGATGACCCAGCCCTTGACCATCGACGAGATCGACGTGGTCGGGTCGATCGCGCGCACCAGGCTCCGGGGCCCCGACCTCCACAAGCGCCGCGCATTGCCGGGGAAGGCGCCCCCCGGAGCCGTCCTCCTCGGGCGCCGGTGGGTGCGCAACTTCGACGTGGCGCGCTACGAGCTCATTCGCCCGTGGCGGATGGACACGCTGCAGATCAGCGCTCGCGCCGGCCGGTTCTTCCGCCATGACCGCGCGCCCACGCAGCTACTGGTGCTCGTGGCCGGGGGAACGCCGCGCCGAGGTGTCGCCCCCTTCGTCACCGGGCGCCCGCTGATCGCGCCCATCATTCCCGTGCGCCCCCATCGCGCTCGCCACGCTCGCGCGGCGCATCACCGCCGCGGAAGCCACCGCCACGCTAGCCGCGTCGCCCACCACGGCGGGCGGCGTCTTGCAGGGAATGGAAACCTGCCCCGGCACACCGTAAGCTCACGAGGGTGCTTACGGGAGCAGCCCTTGGTCGTCGCGCGGCATGGTCATCGCTGCTTGCGTGCGCGTTCGCCGCGATAGCCGTCTGGCCGGGCACCGCTGACGCCGGCCTCCTGCGCGGGAACAACACGCCGTTCCCGACGAGCAAGGCGATCCTCTACGCGCAGTACACGAGCCCGCGCTACAACCCGCCACGCAACCAGATCGGCGACATCCTCCCCACCGTGTGGGCGGACGACGGCCAGCAGTACGTCCTCATCAACGACGGTGGCACGAATATCCCCAAGAGCGGTGGGTTCTGGCGCAACTCGTTCGCGAAGGTCACGGGGTCGCCCCCGCACATCGGCTTCGCTTTCGTCGGGAACCCGCTCTCACCGCCGCCGGCCACCTGGTCGCAGATCTCCAAGAACCCTAGCCTCCATTCCGGGCCGCTCGGTCCGTACTACAGCGACGGCTTCGTTTCCATCGGCAACACCTTCTTCGCCACGCAGACGGCGGCCTGGGACTACAACCACAATCAGCCGTTCCAGGGGCTAGCCGGGATCGCCTACTCGACCAACGAGGGCAACACGTGGACTTCCCCGGCCCAAGCCTTCCCGGCTCCCGTTGGAAATCTCTCCTGGGTCCTCCGGGACCAGGGGGAACAGCATCCCGACGGCTACGTGTACGCGATCAACTCCGAGCGCGAGTTCAATGCTTCCACCCTGATCCTGGGGCGGAGCCTGCCGGACATCGCGGACGTGACCAACCCGGCGAGCTGGCAGTGGCTCTCCGGCTGGCAGCCGTCCGCCGGACAGCTCTATCCGTCCTGGTCGAGCTCGGTCCAGAACGCGGTGCCGATCGCGTCGTGGGCTTCCCACATCACCTACCCCCAGATGTCCTACGACGCCCCGATCCACCGGTACCTGTTGACCTTCACCCACTCCTATGTCAACACGGTGCCGGGGATCTGGCGCTCGGGCTCGGAGCTCGACCTGCTCGAAGCCCAGCATCCCTGGGGACCCTTCGCGTTCGTCGCGCGCGACATCAACTTTGGGCCGTCGAACGGCTATGCCGCCGGCTTCCCGGAAAAGTGGATCAGTGGCGACGGGCACACGCTGTGGCTCAAGTGGGCGGCTAACTTCGACGGCTGCGACAAGGGCTTGGACTGTTCGGGCGCCTACGGCTTCAACTACGCGCGCGTCCATCTAACGGTCGCGCCCACAGTCAAGTAGCCCCGCCCGCGGGCCTGGTCGTGGACAATGTCAGCGATGGACTACGCGGAGGGAGTCGATGGGTACACGGCCGCTGGCGGTCGCGGCACCGTGCTGAGCGTGGTGGTGCCCGTGTATGGCTGCGCGGAGTGCCTCGTCGCGCTCCATGATCGGCTGACCCGCAGCGTGGTCGAGGTGACCGAGCGCTACGAGCTCGTGTTCGTCGACGACCGCAGCGTCGACGGGGGCTGGGAGGTGCTGTGCTCGCTCGCTCGCAGCGATCCGCGTGTGCGGGCCTTCCGCCTGAGCCGAAACTTCGGCCAGGACGCGGCGATCACCGCCGGCCTCGCCCAGGCCCGGGGGGACTGGGTGGCGGTTATGGACTGTGACCTCCAGGAGGCCCCCGAGGACATCCCGAGGCTGTGGGCCGCCGCGCGCGAGGGATACGACATCGTGCGGAGCACGCGGCGCGGGTGGCGGCACTCGGCGTTCCGGCGTTGGACGAGCCGCGCGTACCGCAAGCTCACCCTCGAGACCGACGTGCGGCCCGACTACAGCAGCCTGAGCCTGCTCTCGCGGCGCGTCGTCGACGCCTTCCTGCGCCTGCGCGACCGGGATCGCGAGTACATGATCGCGCTCGACTGGCTCGGGTTCGACTCGACGACGATCGAGATCGACCACGCCGAGCGCTACGCTGGCCAGAGCGGCTACTCATTGCGCGGGCTCCTGCGGGTGGCGCTCGACGGGATGTTCTTCCAGAGCACGGTGCTCCTGCGCGTGGTCGTCCTCGTCGGTTTCCTCGTCGCGGTCGCGGGGGCGGGACTGGCCGTCTACGAGGTGATCGAGTACTTCGCCGAGCCCGGCCAGCGGGTGGCCGGCTTCGCCAGCCTTGCCGTCCTGACCCTGCTCCTGGCCGGGTTCATCATCGTCAGCATCGGGGTCGTCGGCATCTACGTCGGGCGGATCTTCGAGCAGGTCAAGGACCGGCCGCTGTACCTGATCGATAGCGAAGCGGCGGGGCCCGAGCGCGCGCAGCGCGCCGACATGGATCCCGCGCGCGGACTCGATTCGCCGGCCGACTACTCGCCGGCCGACAGGACGTAGACCTTCTCGCGGCCGCCCGGGATCGGGAAGGCCGTGAGGGTTTGCTCTCGGTAGCGCGCCATGAGCTCGTCGAACGTGGCCTCGGTGAAACGGTCGGCGTGCCCGCCGACTCCCGGGTCGGCCGCGCGCCGGCCGAGGAGGGCGACGCCGGGGAGGTCGCTGGTGGCGAGATTGCGTACGGGCTCTGAGACGATGACGCGATCGCGGGCGGCGGCGAGCATGCGGTCGACGACCTGAGCCGCGTCGGGGAGGAAGTGGTACAGGCTCGCCTGCATGATCGCCACGTCCGCCTCGGGCAGCGGCTCGCGCCCACTCGCGAGGTCGATGCGGCGCGCGTCGACGAAGCCCTCGTTCACGTCGACGCCGATGTAGGCGCCGGCGCGACCCCGCAGATAGCGGCTGTACAGGGTGCCCGGGCCGCAGCACAGCTCGAGCACCGAGGCACCGGCGGGAACCTGCTCGGCCACCGCTCGCATCCGCGCCGCGTAGTGGCGTCCGTAGAGCACGCGCATCAGCAACTCGTAGCCGCGGGCGCTGCGGTAGATCAGGCTCGTGCTCACGCGGCGCCAGTGTAGGCGAGACGTTTTCACTCGCGCATAAGTCCGCTACGGTTCGAGCGTGCGCGCTCTCCCTCCCATCCTCCGCAAGCCCGCCGAGCTCGGTCTCCGCGGCGCTGTCGAGGGTCACGCCGTGATCCATGGTTTCCGGTCCGGCATGCTCGGCATCGATCCGCCGCGCAAAGTGGTCAAGGTGCTCCGCGCGCTCGATCGCCTCGGCCCCATCGGCGGGGCGCTCGCGGTGGCGGCCTCGCGCCACGGCGACCACACCGGCGTGATCGACGAGCGGGGATCGCTGACCTTCTCGGAGATCGACGCCCGATCGGACGCGCTCGCCTACGGCCTGCGTGCCCGCGGCGTGGCCGCCGGAGACACGATCGGGATCCTGTGCCGCAACCACCGCGGCTTCCTCGACATCACCTTCGCGGCGGCCAAGCTCGGCGCCCGCGCCCTGTACCTGAACACCGACTTCGCCGGCCCGCAGCTCCGTGACGTGTGTGCGCGCGAGGGCGTGTCGCTGCTCGTCCACGACGAGGAGTACTCAGAGCTCGTGGCGCCGATCGAGACGCGCCACCACACGCTGCTCGGCTGGACCGACGGCCCCGGCGGCGAGGACACGCTCGAGGCCGTGATCGCCGAGCACGCGGGGCGCGCGGTGCCGCTGCCCGAGCGCGCTCCCCAAGTCGTGCTCCTGACCAGCGGAACGACGGGAACTCCCAAAGGGGCGCCGCGCCACTCCGGCGCCACGCTCTCGCCGATGGGCGCGATCCTCTCCAAGGTTCCCTTCAAGGCGCGCCAGTCGACCTACGTGGCGGCGCCCATGTTCCACGCGCTCGGCTTCACCGAGATGGTGGTGACGGTGAGCCTGGGGAGCACGGTGGTGGTACGGCGGCGGTTCGTGCCCGAGCTCGTGCTCGCGGACATCGCCGAGCGGCGCTGCACGGGACTGATCCTCGTGCCGGTGATGCTACGGCGGATGATCGACCTGATCGAGTCGGCACCGGAGCGTTTCGACACGAGCTCGCTGCGCGTCGTGCTCCTCTCCGGCTCACAGCTTGAGGCCGAGCTCGGGCGCCGCGCGCTCAAAGCGCTCGGCGACGTCATCTACAACTTCTACGGCTCGACCGAGGTCGCGTGGGCAACCTTCGCCACCCCCGAGGATCTCCGCGCGGCCCCCGGGACCGCCGGCCGGGCCCCGTTCGGGACCTTCGTCAAGCTCTTCGATCACGACGGCGTGCCGGTCATAGGGGCGAACCGGACGGGACGGATCTTCGTCGGCAACGGCTTCCAGTTCGAGGGCTACACCGGTGGCGGCTCGAAGGACATGATCGGCGGGCTGATGAGCACCGGCGATGTCGGGCACTTCGACGAAGCCGGGCGCCTGTTCATCGACGGGCGCGACGACGACATGATCGTCTCCGGGGGGGAGAACGTCTTCCCCAGCGAGATCGAGGAGCTCCTGATCACCCACGAGGCGATCGAGGAAGCATCGGTGCTCGGAGTCGAGGACCCCGAGTGGGGCTGGCGGCTCGTGGCCTTCGTCGCGCTCCGTCCCGGGCAGCAGCTCACCGAGGACGAGGTCAGGGAGTTCGTCAAGGCGAACCTCGCGCGCTACAAGGTCCCGCGCGAGGTCCAGTTCGTCGACGAGCTCCCCCGCAACCCCACCGGCAAGGTGCTCAAGCGCGAGCTCCGCGCTCGCCTCGCCGGCGTGGGCGGCTGAGCCGCTCCCCCTTCTCGACATTTGGCGCCTGCGCGCCCATGCCCTCCTGTACTCTGGGCCATACCATTACAGGGCGACATGGGTTATGGACGACTTCTCTTCACATCGGGATGGGCAACGGCAGGGCTGGCGCACCAAGCGTGAGCAGCGGCGGCTGGACAAACGGGCGCTCCGCTCGGAGTTCGAGCTCGATCCTCGCCCGCGCGGCTTCGCCCGGCTCCGGGCACTGATGGCCGACATCGGGGAGCTCGAGCGCGCGCGAATCGCCTCGCATACCGAGGCGGCGAATCTCCGCGGCCGGGTACCCGAGCCCGCCGCCAAGCGGGCGCGCCGCGCGTCGCGCTAGCTCCGTAGCCCCGCGGTAGCCCCGCGACCTGGACGCGGGGTCCGAACCGGGACGCTCGAACTTGTACACGGCGGCCGTTCCGCGCCACCTTCGCTGCATGGATAGTTCGCCCCCCACGACCCAGGGAGGCCCTCGGTGTCGAGCACCGCCCCGTCTGCTCCGTCACAAATCAAGCGCACGTTCGGCCGGCTCGTCGACGACCCGGTGCTCGAGGACTACTCACTGCGTTACGCGCCGAGCACGTTTCGTCGCTGGAGCGAGTTCACCGTCGCCAGCGCGGCCCTGGGCGGCATCGCCTACCTCGCCGATTTCGCGATCGGCGCCTCGATCGCCATCACCTACGGCTTCACCAACGCGCTCATCGCCATCCTCCTTGCCGCCGTGGTGATCTTCCTCACCTCGGTTCCGATCGCCTACTACTCGGCCAAATACTCGATCGACATGGACCTGCTCACGCGCGGAGCCGGCTTCGGGTACCTGGGCTCGACGATCACCTCGCTGATCTACGCGAGCTTTACCTTCATCTTCTTCGCGCTCGAGGGCTCGATCATGGCCCAGGCCTTCAATCGCGGGTTCGGCATCCCGCTGTGGCTCGGCTACCTGATCGGGGCGCTGATCATCCTCCCGCTCGTCACCTTCGGGATGACGCTGCTCTCCAAGCTGCAGGTGTGGACCCAGCCGATCTGGCTGATCCTCATGTTCTCGCCCTTCGTCGCCATCCTCTTCAAGGATCCGAGCGCGTACGCGAGCTGGACGCATTTCACGGGCAAGGGCGCGAGCTCGGGCCTGAACCCGATCTCGATGGGGCTGGGGGCGGGCATCGCGCTGTCCCTCATCGCGCAGATCGGCGAGCAGGTCGACTACCTGCGCTTCATGCCCGCGAAGACGCCGGCGAACGCGCGCCGCTGGTGGACGGCGGTGATCGCCGCGGGACCCGGGTGGGTGATCCTCGGCGCGCTCAAGCAGCTCGGCGGCGCCTTCCTGGCCTACTACGTCTACACCAAGGTGGGCTCGGTCAAGGCGGGCGAGCCGATCCAGCAGTACATCGGCGGCTTTAACACCTTCCTGCCCGCCGGGGTCGTCGTCGGCGTCGCGGTGTTCTTCGTCGTCCTCTCCCAGATCAAGATCAACGTGACCAACGCCTACTCGGGGTCGCTGTCGTGGTCGAACTTCTTCTCGCGCATCTTCCACTGGCACCCGGGACGGGTCGTCTGGGTCCTCTTCAACGTCGGCATCGCGCTGACCCTGATGGAGATCGGCGTGTTCTCGTTCCTGAACACCGTCCTCGGGTTCTACTCCAACGTCGCCATCGCCTGGATCGGCGCGGTCGTCGCCGACCTTGTCATCAACAAGCCGCTCCTCAAGGTCAGCCCCTCCTACATCGAGTTCAAGCGCGCTCACCTGTACTCGATCAACCCCGTCGGGTTCGGGGCGATGGCGATCGCCTCGGCGATCTCGATCCTCGCCTTCTACCACGCGTTCGGTAACGCGCTGTCGGCGTACTCGCCGTTCCTCGCCCTCGCCATCGCCATGGTCCTCTCACCGATCTTCGCGGTCGCGACCAAGGGCAAGTACTACATCGCGCGCGAGCCGTCGATCGACGTCGGCGAGCAGGCCTCCACGGACATCGTGTGCGTGATGTGCCAGCAGCCCT